>DAOWME010000082.1 GCA_030643245.1 Deltaproteobacteria bacterium | reverse complement strand
GGCTCTATATGGATTCCAGGTTGGTGACTGTTTTTAACTTATTCTGAGGGTTTTCCACAAGAGGAAGATGGCACAAAGTATAATTAATCCAATAGGTTACATATAGGCATTTCAACTGATTGCAAAGGTTATATGAAGATATTGGTATACCAACCTGGAATCCATATAGAGCCTTGATTTTTTTACAATGTAGTAATTAATAAAACCGTTCACAAAACTAGCGAATGGTAAGTTTTAAAGGTAATAAAAGTGTAAAGTGGCAAATGAAAGATGACCATTTGCGCATAGACTTTTTTTGATTTTTCAAACACGTTCTCAGGGTCGACAACCCGCGCCATAGGAAAACAAATGAAACATATTGTGCTTGGTACTGCCGGTCACATAGACCACGGCAAGACATCTCTAATAAAATATCTCACAGGGGTCAATACGGATCGGCTTAAAGAAGAGAAGCTCAGAGGGATAACCATTGAGCTGGGATTTGCCCCTCTCACGCTGCCCAGTGGGCAAAGGGTCGGAATAGTGGATGTTCCGGGTCATGAGAAGTTCGTTAAGAACATGGTGGCGGGTGTCGGCGGGATCGATTTGGTTCTCTTGACTATCGCTGCTGACGAAGGGGTTATGCCTCAAACGAGGGAACATGTAGAAATCTGTAGCCTTCTGAAGATAAAAAACGGACTGATCGCCCTCACTAAGGTCGACATGGTGGACAAAGAATGGTTGGATCTGGTTGAGGAAGATGTCGAAGAATATGTAAAGGGCACCTTCCTTGAAGGTTCCCCCATTATACCCATCTCGTCCGTTACCGGTGAGGGGATTCCCTCACTATTGGTCGCCTTGGAGAATCTGTGCCATAAGGTGGAAGAAAGATCATCCACAGGTTTGTTGAGACTGCCTGTGGATCGGGTCTTCACCATGAAGGGATTTGGCACGGTGGTCACCGGCACCTTATCTTCCGGAAGCCTCTCCTTGGGGCAGGCAGTGGAGATTGTTCCTTCTCGGATAGAGACAAAGGTAAGGGGTATGCAGGTCCATAATGAGCCTGCGGAAACTGCTACTGCCGGGCTGAGGACAGCGCTCAATCTGCAAGGGATCGATAAGTTCTCCGTTAAGAGAGGAGAGGTCCTCATTTCCCCGGGAACAATAGCCCCGACCGCCTTGGTGGACGTCTACTTCGAACACCTTCCCAGTTCTCCCAAACCCATTAAGAATAGAACAAGGGTGCGGTTTCACACGGGTACAAGCGAGATACTTGCAAGCATCTTATTCTTTGACAGGGAAAACCTTCCCCCCGGAGAGGCGGCATTCGCCCGTTTAAAGATGGAGGCCCCGGCGGTGGCCATGCACAGGGACAAGTTCATTGTCAGGAGTTACTCCCCGGTTTATACCATAGGGGGCGGGGAGGTTCTTGACTCTTATCCTACAAAACGAAAAAAATTCTTCAAAGAGATACTTACTGACCTGGACATTTTTCAGAAGGGCAAGGATGAGGAGATCATAAGAGTCCATGTTCTCAATTCCGGGTTCAGGGGATTGAATTCACGAGAGTTACAGATGAGGATTAATATAAGCCCCTCCAGACTGTCTACCCTGCTTCAAGGGTTGATGTCCAGGAGAGAACTGGTGAGGTTCGACAAGGACAATCTCAAGGTGATCCATCCGAAGATCTATGAAGACCTGGCGCAAACCATCTTGGATAAGATAGAGAAATACCATGAGACCAACCCCATGAAGGAGGGTATATCAAAAGAGGAACTGAAGACCAAGCTCCCTGAAGAATTAGAGGTAAAATTATTCAATCAGGCCTTAACCAGTCTGACCAAATTTGGTAAGATTACGGGAGAGAGGAATAAACTTCGGCTCTCCGACTATGCAACGGCATTGAGCGAATCCCAAGAAGAAATTCAAAGAAGTATTATAGAGATATATTCCAGGGAAGGCCTTTCACCTCCCGTATTCAAAGAACTTGTAGACCGGCTATCATCCGGTGTATCGGAGGTGAGGAGCGTACTGGACATGCTGGTTGAAAAAGGCATACTGGTTAAGATAAAGGAGGAATTTTTCTTTCACAGCGACGCTATCGACAATCTGAGAGTCGACCTCGTGGCATTCCTCAGGGAGAACAAAGAGATAACAATATCTCAATTCAAAGATATCACAAAGGCCTCGCGTAAATACTCCACACCCCTGATAGAATACTTTGATAAGATAAGGGTTACCATCAGGGTGGGAGACAAAAGGATCTTGAGAGAAAGCGGTAATTAGAATTTTATCTCTCCATATTGATTACTTAGACTTCGTGATTATATTTAAACTAGGGAAAAGTATTTATTTATAAATTAAAAACCGATCGACGCCTTCATCGAAAGCCCATCTGTCCATGGACGCCGATCAAAGGATGAAGGAATATGGGAGTACAGTATAAAGATTATTATGAAACCCTGGGTGTTAATAGAGAAGCCTCAGAGAAAGAGATAAAGGATACATACAGGAAACTGGCCCGTAAATACCATCCTGATGTGAACCCAGGGGACAAGAAGTCTGAAGAGAAATTCAAAGAGATAAACGAGGCCTACGAAGTTCTGGGAGATTCTGAAAAGAAGACAAAATATGACCAGTTAGGTGCAAACTGGCAGGCTGGGGCCGATTTCAGACCGCCCCCGGGATGGGAAGGCGTTCGCGTAAAAATGGGTGATTTTGGAGGCTTTGGCGGTTCGGGCGGACTCGGGGACTTCAGCGATTTTTTCTCTTCCCTTTTCGGGCAGGGAGGCGGTTTTTCACAAAGGACAGCCGGTAGAGGATGGAAGGCCAGGGGAAACGACATCGATGCAGAGTTGAAGATCACATTGGAAGAGGCATTTAACGGAGGCGCACGTAGTGTCACCCTCCAGAAGAAAGAGACTTGCCCAAGCTGCGGAGGGAAAGGTGTAGTTGGCAAGAAGATTTGCGCTGCTTGCAATGGCATGGGAGTAAAAGTCAAACCGAGGCGACTCGATATAAAAATACCTGCGGGCATCAAGGACGGTACCAAGATGAGGTTGGCCGGACAAGGCGAAGAGGGAATCGGTGGCGGCCCGAGTGGAGACCTTTATCTCCATATCAAGCTGGAGCCCCATCCCCATTTCACTGTTCTTGGCTATGACGTCCAGATTGAGCTTCCCTTAATGCCCTGGGAAGCTGTTCTCGGCGCCGAGGTAGAGGTATTGACTTTGAAAGGGTATGCCAAGATGAAGATCACTCCGGGCACACAATCGGGTCAGCGTCTCAGGCTGAGAGGTCAGGGGTTGTCTGGAAAGGGCGGGAAGAGAGGCGACCAATTTGTTAAGATAAAGATACTGGTGCCAAAGGAAATAAGTGAAAAGGAAACGCATATCTATGAGGAACTGGCTAAGTTTTATGGAGAAAAGGCAAACCATGAAGCCTTTGGACGCATCAGGAGATAAGGGATGGACATTAAACATAAGAATGATGAACCTGTACAAGTAGAAATCGTCGGAGAAAAACTCTTTAGGGTGGAAGAGATAGCCCAAAGGGCCTGCGTGTCGGAATCATGCGTTCGACGATATCTGAGATTGGGCCTAATCACCCCTGACAAGAGAGAGAAGGGTTGCTATCTGTTGAGAGAGACAAGCCTTTTCCGGATAGCAAGGATCCAGAGGTTAAGAAACGACCTCGGCATTAATCTTACTGGTATAGGTGTTATTCTTGATCTCTTGGATCGTATAGAAGATCTTGACAGGCAGTTGTCAGAGTTGAAATTCAGGCTATAGTTTTTTTCTATTAGGAGGTGTTTTTAATGGACCCTAACAGGCTTACGGAAAAAACAAGAGAAGCGATAAGTAATGCCCAGAGCATAGCAGTACAACACAACAATCAACAGGTGGACGCGGAACACCTTTTCCTTGCTTTGCTGGATCAGCCCGATGGTTTGGTTCCCCGGGTCTTTGAGAAGATGGGAGCACCTGTCAAAGATATACGTCAACAAGTCCTCCGCCATATAGAAAACCTCCCCAAAGTCACCGGGTCCGGTGCTGACTCCGGCCAGATCTATGCTACTGCCAGGTTCAACCGGATACTGGTCCAGGCGGAAGAAGAGGCCAAGAGGCTCAAAGATGAATATGTTAGTGTGGAGCACGTTCTTTTTGGTATACTCAGTGATGAAAAAGGCTCCCTGACGGTTCTATTGAAGGGCTTTGGTATCACAAAAGACACCTTTTTGAAGGCGTTAATAGAGATAAGGGGGAACCAGCGGGTAACTTCCCAGACACCGGAGGATACATATCAGGCCCTGGAAAGATACGGTCGGGATCTAACCGGTGAAGCTGAGCGGGGAAAACTTGATCCCGTAATAGGGAGAGACGAGGAGATAAGAAGGGTGATCCAGGTATTGTCGAGACGCACAAAGAACAACCCTGTTCTTATCGGAGAACCCGGTGTAGGAAAGACCGCCATATCAGAAGGGTTGGCCCAGAGAATCATAAAAGGTGATATCCCTGAAGGCCTGAAGGAGAAGAGGGTTGTCGCCTTGGACATGGGTGCCCTGGTCGCTGGCGCAAAATACAGGGGAGAGTTTGAAGAGAGGCTCAAGGCGGTATTGAAAGAGGTTCAGGAGTCAGAGGGCCGGTACATCCTCTTTATAGACGAGCTACATACGGTTGTGGGGGCCGGCGCTGCCGAGGGGGCCATGGACGCAAGCAACATACTGAAACCCATGTTGGCAAGGGGTGAACTGCATTGCATAGGCGCCACGACCTTGAACGAATATCGGAAATACGTGGAGAAAGATGCTGCGCTGGAGAGAAGGTTTCAGCCGGTAATGGTAGACCAACCCAGCGTGGAAGAGACCGTATCTATTCTCAGAGGCCTGAAGGAGCGGTACGAGGTTCACCACGGGATACGTATTAAGGACTCTGCGCTTGTTTCAGCGGCTGTATTGAGCAACAGATATATATCTGATCGATTCTTGCCCGACAAGGCCATAGATCTTATGGATGAGGCCGGCGCCAAGCTCAGGACTGAGATCGATAGCATGCCTTCCGAACTCGATGAAATAATGCGAAAGATCATGCAGTTGGAGATAGAAAGGGAGGCTTTGAGGAAAGAAAAAGACAAACCGTCTAAGGAACGGCTGGAGAAACTGGAAAAAGACCTGGCAGAGCTCAAGACTGAGTCTGATTCTATGAAGGCCAGGTTGGAAGTGGAGAAGAAAGGCATCCAAGAAGTCAGAGAGTTAAAGGAGGAGATCGAAAAAGTAAAGGTCGAAATCGAACAGGCAGAGAGGAACTACGACCTGAACAGGGCTGCCGAGTTAAAATATGGAAAACTTATAGAACTGGAAAATAGACTGGCTGCCAAGGAAGAACAAACTCAGGAGAATGGGGTTAAGGTTAAGAGGCTTTTGAAGGAAGAGGTGGACGAAGATGATATAGCAGAGGTAGTGAGCAGGTGGACCGGTGTGCCAGTCACCAGACTCCTGGAGGGGGAGATCGAAAAACTCACGAGGCTGGAAGAACATCTACATAAAAGAGTTGTGGGACAAGATGAGGCAGTAACTGCCGTTGCCGACGCAGTTATCCGTTCCCGTTCCGGGCTGAAAGACCCACAAAGGCCAGTGGGCAGCTTCATCTTTATGGGGCCATCCGGTGTGGGTAAAACGGAACTGGCTAGAACTTTGGCCGATTTTCTCTTTGACGATGAGCAGGCCATGGTGCGCATCGATATGTCCGAATACATGGAAAAACACACAGTGGCCCGTCTCATCGGCGCCCCTCCGGGATATATCGGATATGAAGAAGGGGGTCAGCTAACTGAGGCGGTGAGGAGAAAGCCGTATTCCGTGATTCTCTTCGATGAGATAGAGAAGGCCCATCACGAGGTCTTCAACGTCTTGTTACAGATCCTCGATGACGGACGGCTCACCGATTCCCACGGCCGGACCGTGGATTTCAAGAATACCATAGTAATAATGACTTCAAACATCGGCAGTCACCATATCCTCGATTATCGTGAGACCGATGAAGAGAGTTATCAACGTATGAAAGATCTCGTATTGGAGGCGCTGAGACATAATTTCAGACCCGAGTTTCTGAACAGGGTGGATGAGATAGTCGTGTTCCATGCCCTCACCCAAGACCAACTGAAGAAGATCGCGGACATACAGTTGAGGTTCCTGCAGGAGAGGCTTGCCGAGCGAAATATGGGCTTACGGTTGGAAGATGCTGCCATAGATTACCTGGCGAGGGCAGGATATGACCCCAGTTACGGGGCCCGTCCCCTGAAAAGGGTTATACAGACTAGTGTGGAGACACCCATCGCTAAATTGATAATAAAGGGTGACATCAAGGAAGGCGATAAGATAGTGACTGATTATGACGGAAGCGGGTTGACCTTCACAACTCACCCTGGCTTTGCCTATGACGCAACGGGTACTAACGACGAATGAGTAATCTCTGATGGAACTCAAGGCTTATCAGGCCTATTGAAATCCTTTGAAAACCTCTTTTCTTATTACCAGTGCATTGGCACATTGCTTTCTCAACTCGTTTCTAACGCTGATCCCTCCTTTTCCATATTGTGTTGCTGTGGAAAAATGATTTTGCCACACAGGCCCAAGTCATAACCTTCGAGCCTCTCAGCCATCTCCCTGAATTTGGGTTCATGAAGAAGACCCAGAAAAAGCTGAACTCCCTCTTCAAAAAAGTGTTCCTTCAAAATGAGAAGATCATAACGTTCCCAGCGAAGGGGGATAAAGTCCAGTCCTAAGAGGTCTGCAACAGCCTTGATGGCAGGGCCTGCATCAGCTTTACCGGAGAAAACATCCAGAGCCACATCAAGGTGGCTTTCCAGCTCATGAGCATAACCTTTAATCTCTGCCTCTTTGAGATCTGCCTTTTCCAGTTCCGTATCAAGGAGGAGACGCGTGCCTGTTCCGACCGGCCTATTCACAATTTTGATTTCGGGGTTACATAGATCAGAAACGCTGGAAATAGCCCTGGGGTTACCCTTGGCTACCACCAGCCCTTGCTCCCTTCGACAAAAATTCACCAGGACAGGCGATGTTGCTCCGAGCTCTTGAAAGGCAAAGTCAAAGTTGTATTCCTGTCCGTCATCCTGCAAAAGGTGACTTGACGCCACGTGACACAAGTTACGGGTTAACGCTTTTATCCCTCCCATACTTCCAACATTGCCAAAAACAGCAACATGTTCTGGGAAAGACATGTTGAAAAGATAGATCAACCTCTCCAGCAGGATGTCATTACTCCCGATGATAATCAGCAAACCATGATACAGGGGAAGATGCTGAACAGTCTTAGGGTAGTTGATTGTCTGATTCTCCAGCCACTTTTCCACAAGATGCCGCGAAAAAAGCCACTTGCCTGTTGCCTTGGTAGCGGGAAGCCCCTTTTCGGAAATAAGGGAGTAGACCATTTTTTCATTGATGTTCAGCAATTGTGAGACCTCCCTGGTACTGAGCAAGGTCTTTTCCTCCATATTTCTTCACCTCCTTTTTCAAAGATTAAAGCACCTTTGTAATTGTAAGTCAATAAGGGACGTGGCCGAAATAACTTCCCCAACTATGCCCACTTCAGACATCAAATATACATATCTCTCACCCTTCATTTCTGAATTGGAAACCAACTCGTGCCCTTTTCTCAAGAAGTCCATTTCTGAATCGGAAACTTGCTAGTACCGACTTTCTCAAAAGTGTATTAATGGATGGGAACAAGCCAGCCTGTGGCGGGGAAAGACACAAAGAGCTTGAAAAGGGAATCCAGGGTATGGTATGATATGGTATTGTTTGTTTAGGTGAAGTTGAATTTGCAGGGCAAAGACACCTGCATGACATGGGTACTTGTTCATTTTTAGTGCGGATTGAGTGGTGGTTATGAGTAATAATTCGGGAATAAACTCCCGATCTATACCAAGTATCGTGGGGAGTTTCACGCCAATATCCTCCCGGAAGCAGTTTTGGAGGGAAGACCATATAAAATACGATTGCTCATCAGCCTTGGGGCATCTATCATTACATCCTGGCCCCAATCAAACATCTGGCGAAAGACGCTGGAAGCCCTTGATTTTCTAGTCTGTATAGATCGCCAGCTCACAGCAGATGCAGCGTATGCCGATATTGTGCTTCCGTCAACAACCTACTACGAGATCGAATCATATATGGTGTATGGCCCTATCTTTCGGATTCGGGAGAGAATGATAGAATCGGTTGGCGAAGCCAGGAATGACTTTTTCATCCTGTCGGAGCTTGCCCGACGTCTCGGATATGGACATCTTTACCCGCAAAACGAGGAGGAGCTTATTTCCCGAGTGTTAAAGGAGTCATGGTTCACCACGGACGATATTCGAGCTGCCGGAGGTACGGTACAGATACCTACTGTGATGATCCAGTATAAGAAGTGGGAAAAGGGATTGCTGCGAGAAGATGGCAAACCAGGGTTTGAAACACCATCGGGTAAGTTTGAAATCGCCTCCTCAATCCTCGAAGAACACGGTTATGATGCCTTGCCCATTTACTCTGAACCTGGGGAAGGCCCTCTTTCTCAACCGGAGCTTGCCAAGCAATTTCCCCTTGTTTTTAATTCCGGGGCCCGTTTAAATGTTGATCTCCACGCGTTACATCACAGCATCCCCCGAATTGTCAAAGGAACGGCCCGTCCCTACTGTAATGATTAATACCCTGGACGCTCAAGAACGGGGCATCAGAAACGGAGACCTTGTGACTTTGAAAACAAAGAGGGGTTCGGTTGACATGCATGCCTTCGTTACTGATGATATCGTGCGAGGTGCGATCGAGGCCAGTGGAACAGGAGGAGGGGCCATCGGACCAAAGGCATGGCGCGATGCGAACGTAAACGAATTGACTGATCTGATGAGGCACTATGATCCAATCTAGCGGAAAAAACTCCGACATGCCCGATTAGAAAATGATTAGAAGATATATCCGGAATCAGGTCACGCGTCCCGCCTCTCCGTTCGCTGAGATAGACCAGGTGCGCTGCCAGTCTCCCGGGCACTCCTCTCCGTGAAAAACCCTCGATACTTAAATGTCTACACCCTTCCCGAAATAAAGACATAGATGCAGTTGCCTTCTTCTCCGAAGAAAACTTTTCTTTTGACTTATGTCAAGGACAAAACCGATTTTATGGTTATATTATGTCATATGGGTTATCAAGAGGGTATGAGTGTAAAACAGTAGACCAACAAACAATGTAATAACAAAATAAAAGGAGGTAATACTATGTTTTGCTTCCAGTATGAGCAAACTGCAAAAGGCGGAGTATACACCAAGGTTGGAGGCTGTAGCTATCTTTTTGACACTTCTCTACCTCGGCATAAAGGATATAAGGCTGGGGCCATCTTTGCCTGCCTTCATCAGCCCCAATGTCCTGGATGTTCTCGTCAAGAACTTCAACATCATGCCCATCAGTACGGTGGATGAGGATCTCAAAGCAATACTGGGATAGAGAGTAAAGACTGCAGGAAACTCGAAACTTGGGAGAAGACATGAATCCCCTTCGTTGAAGATCATATTACGCCGGTCTCAAGTTTCGAGTTTCAGATTTCAAATCATGGAGGAAAGAGATGAGATGCCCTGGACAAGACACGCGTTTTTGGAAAGAGGAAAGTATTTTTGAAGTGGAATGTCCCAAGTGCGGCAACACCGTGGAGTTTTTTAAGGATGAAGCCACTCGCCGCTGCACCAAGTGTGACGCCAAACTCGTCAATCCGAAGATGGACTTCGGCTGTGCCCTCCATTGCAAGTTCGCCGAACAGTGTCTGGGGGACTTACCGCCGGAGCTTCTCGCCGAGAGAAACGACCTATTAAAAGACCGTGTTGCCATTGAGATGAAACGCTATTTCCAGCGGGACTTCAAACGGATCGGCCATGCCTCCAGGGTTGCGCGATATGCTGAAGAGATTTTTAAAGAGGAAGGGGGAGATCAGGCGGTGATCCTATCCGCTGCCTATCTACACGATATAGGGATCAAAGAAGCGGAACGGAAATACCGGAGCACATCGGCACGCTACCAGGAGGAGGAAGGACCACCCATAGCCCGTGACATGCTCACAAAACTGTGCGCAAGCAAGGAACTCACAGACGAGGTATGCGACATAGTAGGTCATCATCATCACCCCATGCCCGAAGATTCCATCAATTTCAAGGTAGTGTATGACGCTGACGTGATAGTGAACCTGGAGGAGAACAAGAAGGAATCTTCAATGGATGAAGACAAGCTGAACAGACTTATTGAGAAGGCCTTTCTCACCGAAACCGGTGGCAAGGTGGCAAAGAGGGTACTCTCAAATTAAGAGTTAACCAACATTGGGCTTTTAAGACGTTAAATGACGAATGATTAGGGACGGGGACGAAATAACTTCCTCAAGTTGGCACTCAGCCTTACCAAAGGAGAAGACGATGAGAGTTAAACGCAAAATAGTGGAGATCGATGACGAGAAGTGTGACGGCTGTGGGCAGTGCGTGCCTGCCTGCGCAGAGGGAGCAATACAGTTGGTCGATGGCAAGGCCAGACTCGTCGCTGAGAAGTACTGCGACGGATTGGGCGCCTGTTTGGGAGAGTGTCCCAATGACGCCATAAGGATTGTGGAGCAGGAGGCAGATGAATTCGACGAGGAGGCAGTAGAAGATTACCTGGAATCAAAAGAAACGGTCCACAGCACTACGGAGGAAACAATGGCCTGTGGGTGTCCGTCAACTCTGATCCAGACCTTCACCCCTGCAAGGTCATGCCAGGAGGCCAATGAACCAGTCTGTCATGGAAGCGGCGTGTCAGCCCTTTCCCATTGGCCGGTACAGATACAACTCGTACCGGCAACCGCACCATTCCTGAACGGGGCACATCTCCTGGTGGCAGCAGATTGCACACCCTTCGCTTACCCCAACTTTCACCAGGATTTTATCGAGGGCAAGGTCGTTCTCGTAGGATGCCCTAAATTTGACGACGTGGATGAATACATACAGAAGTTTGCCGACATCTTCAAAACAGCAAAGGTCAAGAGCATCACG
>DAOWME010000003.1 GCA_030643245.1 Deltaproteobacteria bacterium | reverse complement strand
TATTTCGAGGATTTTGTGTTTGAAGATCGGTCAAAGCCTGTCCTCGACCCCGATCGGGGGATGGCCTGAAGATGAGATGTACAAATGGGGAAGTTATTTCGGCCTCGCTCCTTAATCAATTGATTTTTATGATGTTTTACTATATTATTTTAACACCCTTTATAACACAGAAAAATATTTCTTACTATCTTGCAAAAAATAAATCCTTGACATGGCAGCCGGGAAGGTTATAATAATACAAACTGGTGGCTTAAGAAAAGACGGTTCTGAAGGACCGGAAGATTCTTTGCATGAATGCAAGAAGTTTGAGTGAATAGATAGGCCACTGCTTTTTAAACAAGGTAAAAAACTAACAGGCCACGAAGGTCTTTAATCCTGATTGAAATCGGGGAAAGAGAACTTTGTGGCCTTTTTATTTGTGCACTTTGCTCCATCTAAGGGCCTTATGATTTAGTATCCAAGGCCACGAAGGTCTTCAGTCCCGATTGAAATCGGGGCACTAGATTAGGGACGGGGACGAAATAACTTCCTCAAGTTGGCGCTCAGATTTAGGTCAGATTTGTTCGATCTGAAAATACAAAACCACAGGAATAGTCGGCATCCTTCATAAAAGCTATAAAGTAGTTTACTCTTTCGAATAAAAAAACGGTCTCGGCATAGATTCAGCAGCCATAATTTAAAAAGTGTAAACCGATGTATGAAGGATGCCGAATAGTCTTACCTATTTCGAGGATTTTGTGTTTGAAGATCGTTCAAAGATGGCCTGAAGATGAGATGTACAAATGAGGAAGTTATTTCGGCCTCGCCCCTTAGACGGAATGACCTATTTAGAGGAGATTGAATTGACAAGAAGACCAATAACAGACTTCGTGATGGCCACACTTGTATTCCTTATACTCAGCTTCTCGGTCTCAGCCGCGGAAGTGCTTGAGGCGCCGGGCACAAAAGATGGTACCCATATGGAAGGTTCCTCGACCCCGGACGCAGCAAAAGAGGAGCCAAATAAGACAAAGGCGCTCAAACTTGATGATATAGTTGTAACAGCCACAAAATATGAAAAGTCGACATTCGATACACCCATGTCTGTCACCGTTATCGACAGAGAAGAGATAGAGAGGACATCCCCCGCGAATATTGGAGATCTACTGAAGACTGTTGCCGGTGTTGAAATTCATCATGATGGTACACCTGGAATCACCAAAGCCAGAATCAGAGGACTTTCCGCTAACAGGGTGCTTGTGCTGCTTGACGGAAAGCGGTGGAATTCCCATGTGAGTTCTCTAACAGGGGGAGTCTATCTTAATGAGATCGATGTCAGCCAGATAGAGAGGATAGAGGTGCTTCACGGACCAGCGACTGTTCTCTACGGCTCCGGAGCCATGGGCGGTGTTATCAACATAATCACAAAGAAATCGCAAAAGGGCGAGCATGCCTATTTTGACACTAACCTTTCCACAAAATATGCAGGCGTAAATGACCTGAGATCCGGCAGAATAGAATTCGAGTTTGGAGGAAAAGGATTCAATTCGCTTGTAGGCGTAACAAGAAAGGAGTCCGGGGATGTAAAAACCCCAGAAGGAATACTTGATCATAGTAGTTATAAAGACACCAGCATTGATCTTCACACCAGTTATCTTATAAATGATCAGCAATCGATTGCGGTTTCCGTGAATAGTTTTAAGGGGGAGATGGAGACCCCCCTGACCAAGATGAAAGATGTCGAAGAGGAGATGTTCGGCATGACGCTTGTAACAGACGTTGATTGCATCTTTGATATACCTCGTGCTGATCGCGAAACATACACCCTCAATTATGAGTTCAGGGATCCTTTTTTCTGGCTGGATTCATTAGATTTTAGCGCCCATTTTCAGAAGGAGAGGATGGAGTATATCAATACGACCACAATCTTTCCTCATCTTATGCCGGGAAACATAAATGTCGTACTTCAAGGCAATCTCGAAACAGATACCTACAGCGCCCAGGCGAGAGGCCTCTCAACGTTGGATTTTATCCGCCTTCAAGTGTTGACGGTCGGCATGGAATATTACAGAGACGAGGCCAAGGCCCCGTCTGAGATGAACGTTGATATTTCAATCATGGGATTTACCATTCCCCGACCCCTACTTGAAGACGTAATCCAGTTTGCTGGATCCATGGGACTGGATCTACCTCCTCAGTTCTCCGAGATACATACGCAAGGCGACCTTGTGGACGGGAGTTTCGACAACACAGCGTTTTACGTTCAAGATGAGATAGAGGTATTTGATGGCTTATGGATAACCCTCGGCGGGAGGTATGACCACTACCGCACAAAGGATAATTTGATCAAAGAAGAGAGTGAAGACGATTCCGTAACCGGCGGAATCGGCCTCCTGTTCTCTCTTTCTGACGGGATTAACCTTACGGGATCATTCTCAAAAGGGTTCAGGGCTCCCTCACTGGAAGAGAGGTTCTACGTTGGAGCCGTGCCTGGAGGCGCCCAATTGAGGGGCAACCCTGAGATAAACTCAGAAGAGAGCATTAATTACGAGGCAGGCATCAAGATGTTGTATCCTGATTTCTCTGCAAGCATTACAGGCTTCGTTAATAAAATAGATGATTACATACTAATGGTTCCGACCGATCAAACGGCAGTACTCACCTTTGACAACATAGGAGAGGTAGAGATCCGGGGGATAGAAGCAACCCTTGATTTCCAGGTTTCGACAAACTGGTCTGCTTTTTCCACCATAAGTTATGCCAGGGGCAAGGACAAGATACAAAAAGATCCTCTGGAAGGGATACCGCCGCTCAAAACAATTCTCGGCATCAGGTATGAAACCGAGGACATAAGACCTCTGGACGGCAGACTTTGGGCGGAACTATGCTCAAGGATCTATGACAGGCAGCACAGAATCCCGGATGACTGGACAGAGAGATCAAAGACCCCGGCCTTCGAGGTCTATGACTTCAGAACGGGGTTAAAGTGTCAGTCATTTATGATCTTTCAAGATGTCAGCCTGACATTTGCAGTGAAGAACCTTACGAATCAGAAATACAGATCATTTCCGATGACCTGTATGTACGGATGGGATGACTCTTTTATTCAACCGGGGAGAAACTTTGTGTTCAGCCTGAATCTTAAGATGTAAAGGACGAGTTCTGAGAAGAGAGAAGAGAGAAGATGAATAATAAAGAGAGAGAGACCAGAATCGTACTCATAACGACCATGTGCACTACAGGCTCCCTGGCCTCGGCCTTGGAGGAGATAAGGGCTGACCATGGGGATATCGTGGCCTTAAGAAACTACTACCTCCACGAGTTGGATACGGGACTTGTCGATGAAGACCGGTTGAAAGAAGACCTTAACGCGGCGGATATCGTCCTTCTCGACATGAGGGGACAAACCCGCGGGGCAAAGATGGCTATGGAATCCCTGACCCGGAATGATAAAACCATTTTGACACTCTGTGGGGGGACCACGGAAATCCTCTCTCTCACGAAGATGGGGAGTTTCAACGCCCGTAAGATATTCGAGAGACAACCTGATATAGGTTTTGACGTGGACAGGATAGACATATCCACGGGTCTGAAGATTATGGAATTGATCAAGAAGACAGGCAAGATCCTTCCTTTTGGGACCATAAGACACGCGCGAAACTGGGCCTTTGCCATCGATTACTGGCAGTATGGAGGCAAACAGAACCTCAAGAACCTCCTCCTTCTTTTAGCCAGGGAGTATGGCGGAAAGAAAAGGATCAAGTTTGATCCGCCAGTGATCCCACCAAAGGCGGGGATCTATCATCCCAGGTACGACAGGTTTTTTTCAAAGATCGATGAATTTGAGCAAATCCATGATTTGCTTGACAGCAAACCTAAGGTGGGCATATTCTTCTATGGCGGGATGCACTTCGATGATTGCCTTCCAGTGGTCAATGCCTTGATAAAAAAACTCGAGCCAGAGGTCGCCACTGTACCTGTTTTTTCTGATGTCATGACAAACCTGGAAGCAATAGACTCTTTCTTCTTCAAAGATGGCAAACCCTTCGTAGATGCCGTTATAAACCTTCAGTACTTCAGAATCAATGGCGGGCCGCTCGGCGGAGACCCCATGCCCACCCTTGAGATGTTGAGAGGCTTGAATTGTCCCGTATTCGGACCGGTCCACATGTATCAAAGCGAGATAGAGAGATGGAAAGAATCAGAGATAGGCCTCTCCCCCATCGAGGTGGTCATAGCCGTGGCCCTCAGGGAGCTTGATGGCTGTATCGAGCCTATGGTCTTGAGCGGACTTATGAATGCCGGGTTCAGCGAGGATATTCAAAGTGAGGTGAAGACACCCTCTTCCATAGACAATCGCTTGGAGAGGTTTTGCAACCGCCTAAAGAACAGGCTTTCTTTGCAAGAGAAGGAAAACAGGGAGAAGAGGATAGCCTTGATCATCTACGACTACCCACCTGGAGAACACAACCTCGGCAACGCCAGCTATCTCGATGTCTTTTCAAGTTTGAGGAAGATCCTTTCTGCATTGAAAAGCGAGGGGTATCTTGTGGAAATCCCCGAGGGAGATATGAGCGATCTCCTTTTGGAGAAAGGGATCGTCAACTCCCCCCAGTGGTGTTCGGAGGAAGCAGGACGTGGGTTAAGGGTACCGGTCAAGAAGTATGTGAAATGGTTTAATGATCTTCCTGAAGGTATACAGGATGAGATGGTTGAGAAATGGGGTGACCCGCCCGGGGAGATAATGACCGATAGGCACGGTATTTTGATCCCGGGTATCATCCTGGGGAATATCTTCATCGGCATTCAACCTTCCAGGGGGGTACATGAAGACGAAGGAAGATCCTACCATGACCGCGATCTCCCCCCCCATCATCAGTATCTTGCGTTCTATCGCTGGATCGACAGGGAGTTCCAGGCCGATGCCCTTGTTCATGTGGGTACCCATGGAACCCTTGAATTTACTAGGGGAAAAGAGGTTGGTCTATCGTCGTCTTGCCTGCCCGATATCCTGATAGGGGATATGCCCCATATATATGTCTACTGGGTCACCAACTCTTCCGAAGCAACGATCGCAAAAAGAAGGAGCTACGCCACCATTGTAAACCACCAGACCCCTTCATTTACAACTTCAGGCCTCTATGAAGAACTCGTATACTTAGAAGAACTCATCCATGAATACTACGAAGCGAGAGTCCAGGATCCCGTGAGGGCGGACAGGGTATCAGAAGAGATTCGTGGAAAAGCAAAAGACCTCAACATGGAAGATACTTCCATAGAGGAGATCCAGGGCACACTCTTTGAGGTAAAGAGATCTATCATCCCAAGAGGACTCCATATTCTGGGAGAGGCTTACTCGAAAGAAGAGCTTATCGAGTTGATCACCTTCATCTTGAGATACGACAGAGAGGTGGAATCTCTACACCGGATAGTGGCTGAAGCAAGGGGGTTCACTTATGAGGAATTGCTTCAAAACCCCGGTGAAGTTAAAGAAGGCGGATGCCACGACGAGATTCTGGCGGAGATAGAAGACCAGGTGAAAGAACTGGTTGGAAAGAAGGTGGAAGGCCATGCGGATGAGCAACTGCTGCTGACAGTCCCCAGGAGTTTCAGAAAAAGGGTTAAGACAGTATTTGACTATATTGGTGATCTTTATACGAATATAAAGAACAGCAAGGAGATAGAGGCTTTTTTGAGCGCCCTTTCCTCCAGGTATACTCTGCCGAATATCGGCGGAGACCCCATAAGGACACCGGAGGTATTTCCAACGGGATGTAACATGTACCAGTTCGATCCCCGGCTGATTCCAAGCAGCGCCGCATGCAGGCGCGGGGCAGAGATCGCTGAAGCCTCTATCGCCGAATACATGAAGACCGAAGGCAGATATCCTGAGACAGTTAGCGTGGTGCTTTGGGGTTTCGAAACCGTGAAGACCAGGGGCGAAACCATAGGTCAGATCCTGCAATACCTCGGGCTTAAGGCAGTAAGAAAGAGCGGCCCATGGTTCACAGGTTTGGAGGTCATCCCCCTGGACATACTAAAAAGACCGAGGATAGATGTGGTCGTGACCATCTGTGGTATATTCCGCGACACCCTGCCCAACCTGATCGACTTCCTGAGTGAGGCGTTCAAACTCGTTTCGTCCCTCCAGGAACCGCCTGAGATTAACATGGTTAAGAAACACTCTCAAGAGATAGCCGCAAAACTAAGTCCCAAGGAGGATAAAGACCTTTCTTACTTGCGCATCTTCGGGCCTGGCAGGGGTGAATATGCCACTTCCATGACGACCCTTATTGAAACCTCCCGCTGGGAGGATGAGAGTGAACTTTCTCGATCCTATCTTGACAGCATGCAGTACGGTTACGGGGAGAATGTGAATGCCGAATCTGCAAAGGAGGTCTTTGAGACCCTCCTATCGAGGGTCGATCTCATCACCCAGGTGAGGGATACGCATGAATTAGAGATAACCGAGCTCGATCACTACTATGAGTTCTTCGGAGGGTTGGCCAAATCCATAGAATCGGTGAAGGGCGAAAAGCCCCGGATGTTGATCGCCGATACCACCAAAGAGCTTATACAGGTGGAAGATATAAAGAAGCCCATAGAGAAATCCATGAGGGCGAGGATACTGAACCCAAAATGGATAGACGGGATGCTGGAGCATAAGTTTCATGGTGCACAGAAGATATCCGACAGAGTTGAGTATATCCTTGGCCTTGCAGCAACCACCGGTAAGGTTGAAAGCTGGGTCTTCAGTGACATCGCAAAACGATACATATTTGATGAGGAGATGCGGAAACGCCTCCTGGAAAACAACCCGTTTGCAACCTCACAGATCATTAAAAGGCTTTGGGAGACAGACAAGAGGGGTTATTGGCAACCAAACGATGAAGAAAGAGAGAGGTTATTGGATGCATACCTTGAGGTAGAAGGTATCCTTGAAGAGAGAAGCGATGAGAAATAGAAGAGGCTACCTTATAAAAAAACATTCCGCTTCTCTTGTCCTGTGCCTGGCCGCGCTTTTTTTTGTGGGGACATCAACAGCCGGTCTTATAGGGCAAGACGGATGGGAAGAAAATGACTATTTTACCCTTTCTGTGTGGGAGTTCAATACAGATGAACAGGGTAAGCCGGATTCAAAGCGGTACCCGTGCGTCAACCGTTACGCTTCGCCATGTCATTACTTGTCATCGACGCATAGCTCGGGGCCATGATGGTTCAGCTACTCCTTTCATGTAGGGCTCTTTCATCCCATACTCTATGCCTGTTTATCCCGGCGCTTTCCGGACGTCCCCTATCCTGCTCTACTATCCCCGCTCTATCCCCGCTAAAGAGGGTATCCCATCCGGCCTATATCACTCCACTATCATTAATCGGAGATCCATTACATTTGTATTGGTGGGACCTGTGAGGAGTAGATCGTCCAATTTCTGAAAAAAGTGATAGGAATCGTTGTTTCTAAGGTATAAATAGGGATCCATCTTCGCTTTTTTTGCCCTTTCGATGGTATGGGCATCGGCAATAGCCCCGGCCGCATCTGTTGGGCCATCAGTACCATCCGTCCCCCCGCTTAAAATGGTTACACCCTCTAATCCGTCGATCTCCATAGCGGCAGCTAACACAAACTCCTGGTTTCTCCCTCCTAAGCCTTTGCCCTGGATGGTGACGGTAGTTTCCCCACCGGATATGATACATGCCGGCCTTTTCAACGGATTCCCGGAGTTCAAGACCTCTCTTGCTATCGCTGCGTGTACCTTGGCCACATCCTTGGTTTCCCCTTCAATGGAAGTGGAGAGGATAAGGGTATTATACCCCATCCGTTCCGATTGAATTCTTGCTTCATTAATGGCCAGAAGGTTACTTCCAATAACGAAGTTTTTGGTTTTGCTGAAGATCTCATCACCTGGCTTTGGAGTCTCTTCTACGATCCCTTTTGATCCATCTGTGAGATGTGTCAGGACTGATTTGGGTATCTCCTTCTCGATCCCGTATCTTTCTATGATCCTAAGGCAGTCTTCGAAGGTGCTTTCATCCGGGACTGTTGGCCCTGAAGCGATGACGTCTAACCTGTCACCAATAACATCGGAGAGTATCAGGGAAACCAAGGTGGCGGGATATACATATCCGGCAAGCTTGCCACCTTTTATCTGAGATATATGTTTTCTTATGGCGTTTATTTCGTTTATTGTTGCCCCGCATTCCAGAAGCAGTCTGGTTGTATCCTGTTTTTCTCCAAGGCTTATCCCTTCACAGGGTAGTGGCATCAAGGCTGACCCCCCTCCGGAGATCAGGCATACTACCAGATCATGGCTGGTGAGCCCCTTTACCAATTCAAGGATATCCCTGGTGCCTTTTATCCCTGCCTCATCAGGAATCGGGTGACCTGCTTCATTGATATGTACTATGTCTAACTCTTCCAGGTGCCCGTATTTAACGGTAACCGTTCCCCCACTGATCCTCTCTCCCAGGATCCCCTCCATTGACAGGGCCATGGAAGACGCTGCCTTTCCGGCACCTACCACGTGTATCCTATGATATTCTGAAAGGTCATATTCCGTGCCGCCTATTAACAGTTTAACTCCTGACAGGCTATCCATTAACTGAACGTTTCTACTAACGACCTTCTTAGGCCTCACTGCAGCAACAGCACTTTCAAAGATCTCTCTAATGTTCTTCTTTGACTTTCCTTCAGGCATAACGCGTTTCCCCTCCATGCCTTGTCGTGGGCCACATTCGGTGTTGTCTCCCTTTATCTTGGCGATTGCATGGGGTAGTGAGGCCAGGATTGCGTTAAGATTTTCTGATACAGCTTTTGGACTACCCGGAAGGTTGACGATAAGTGAACTCTTCCGAATTCCTACTACAGCCCTCGATATCATGGCATGGGACGTCTTCTTAAGCCCCTCCAGTCTCATAGCCTCAGCCATCCCCGGTACTTCCTTCTCTATTATACTCAACGTAGCGTCGGGGGTCACATCCCTGGGGGCTACCCCGGTACCACCGGTGGTAACAATGAGGTCCAGTTTCCTGTTATCTACATAATCGATTAGCCTGTTGGCTATGATATTCCTCTCATCGGGGATCACTTCATAGGCATCTACCCTTGCCGGCAGTTTCTTTACCAACTTTCTTATCCCTAAACCACTCTTATCTTCCCTCTCTCCCCGTGCTCCCTTATCACTAATCGTCAGTACCCCAACTGTTATCATCAGGATTCCCCTATTGGTTTTAAAGTTAAGGGGCGGGGACGAAATTCATATGAAACTCACCGCCACCTGTACGAGTCCAATCATAACCCCCAACACACCGCCAAGAAGTGTTATATGCGTGAGATGCCTCTTGACCACGCCCCTAATCGCCTCTTCCAGCTCTGCCAAAGGAAAATTAGTCACTCTATCCTCGACAAGCTCTCTGAAATTTATAAGATCTATGAAGCCCAGCAATTCATCCCTTACCAAGCTAGAAATCTTTGGCGCCACAAGCTTTTTTACGTGGCACATGGCAGCCTCGGGGATAAGAAAGTAGAGTTTCCCCATATTCTTTTCCACTGCTCTGTCCATCAGCTCCTCAATCTTTCCGCTGACAGTTTCCCTTGTAATCCTGTCATGTATCTCCTGCGAGTCTATAAGCTTTTCTTCAACGAGTCTTCCCAAGCTTCTCGCTATCCTCATTTGATCTCTGGGTATCAACCCGGGAGTAAACGGAATACGAATGCCAAAAACCCTTCTTTCCTTTTTCGGGTTGAAGAGCATCCATATGGCCAGCTTGTTTGTTGACCAGCCGATTATGCCGCCTATTACCGGTGGAATAAGGTATTGGGAAAGGGTAATGGTAAACATATGTTCCCCCTGGGAAAAAGTATTGAAAGCCTTAGGGACGGGGACGAAGTAACTTCCTCAAGTTGGCGCTCAGATTTAGGTTAGATTTGTTTGATCTGAAAACGCAAAACCGCAGGAATAGTCGAACTATTTTGAGGATTTTGTGTTTGAAGATCGGGCAAAGCCTGTCCTCGACCCCGATCGGGGGATGGCCTGAAGATGAGATGCACAAATGGGGAAGTTATTTCGTCCCCGTCCTTAAGTCGAAGAGAAAAGCCCACAGATGTATAAAGAATTTGCGGACGCAAACTAATCTCCCTTACCGGTTGATTATGGATAGCAAGGAATTCTTGACCATACGCTCGAACCTGGATAAAACCCAAAAACAGATGGCTGAACTTATGGGGGTGTCGCTGAGGTCAGTCCAGAGCTTTGAACAGGGATGGCGTAAGATCCCCAGCAATATAGAACGTCAGATACTATATCTACTTGTCATGAAGCATGCAAAGGAAACACCATTGAGGTTGTGTTGGGAAGTAGAAAATTGTCCTCCTGAGAAGAAAAGAAAATGTCCTGCCTGGGAATTTCACTCTGGGCATTTATGCTGGTTCATTAACGGAACGATTTGTCAGGGAATAGCCCACAAAAATTGGGGGGAAAAGATGGAATTCTGCCGGTCATGTCCTGTCTTCCTGCCGGTTAAATCATTGGTGACGAAACGACAGGAACCGATCAATGGGTGTCAATAAGTATGAAAGAGATCAACTCCAAGAAATGGACGGATTTTGACTTATTTAATCAAGTTCCCACAAGTATTGCTGTCATCGACAAAAAATACATGATTGTCGACGCAAACAAGAAATTTGTTGAGACATTTGGAGCCTGGGAAGGAAAAAGATGCTTTGAGGTATACAAGCATAGAAAAAGAAAATGCCCACATTGTTTTGCCTCCAAGACATTTATTGACGGAAAGACCAGGGTTTCTGAAGAGGAAAGGCGAGATTTGGAAGGCAACCTTCGGTATAGTCTCGTTCACATATCTCCTTATCGGGATTCGAGTGGAGAAATAACTCATATCATTGAGATGTCAACAGATGTTACTGAGAGGGCGCGGATTCAAAAGGAATACAGGACAATCTTCGACAATGTTCCGTGTTATATAACTGTAATTAACCGGAATTTTGAAGTGGTAAACAGCAACAGGCATTTCCAAAATACCTTTGGAAAAGATGCCGGGAAATATTGTTTTGACATCTATAAGAAGAGGAAAGAAATCTGTGAAAAATGTCCGGCCAAGATGGTCTTCAAAGATGGAAGAACCCACCATTCCCTGCAGGAGGGTTACGACAAAAAAGGACATAAAGTTATCTATATGGTCACTACAACGCCATATTCTAAAGAAGATCGGCAGGTAAATTATGTGATCGAAATGGCCATTGACATAACAGAGACCTTCCTGTTGGAGGATCGCTTAAAGGAAACCTTGGAATTTCAACAAATTACAATTGACAATGCCATCGATGGCATTATCGCCAGCAATAGAGATGGAATAATAAATATCTATAACCCTTCAGCGAAAAACCTGATTAAGTATCCCAAAACAAAAGTTCTCGGGAAAATGTCTGAGAAAGAGATATATCCCAGTGAATTCTTGAAGGAACTTGAACGAAATGATGGCGCTGTAATGCTGAGAGAGGGTGAAATAACGGACCGCAAAGGAAATAGTATCCCGATAGTATTTTCAGGCACACGGTTGAGAAAGGATGATCAGGATGTTGGTAAGGTAATGTTTTTTCAAGACCTCAGCAAGATAAAGCAACTGGAAAACGAAATGCTTGAGGCGGAACGTCTGGCTGCTGTCGGACAAACCGTGGCCGGGCTTGCCCATGGCATAAAAAACGTTCTCATGGGGCTTGAAGGTGGTATGTATGTTGTTAACTCCGGTATGAAGAGGGACAACAATGAATTGGTCAAACAAGGCTGGGGCATGCTCGAAAATAATATCGAAAAAATCTCCTCTTTTGTAAAAGAGTTCCTGAGTTTTTCAAGGGGAACCGCCCTCAAGGTGGAATTGACGCGCCCATATTTCATGGCAACTGATATTGTTGACCTTTATAAAGATACCATCGAACGATCGGGGATAGTATTCTCTACAGAATTACAGGAAGATATAGCGGAGGCCCCCATGGACCCCCACGGTATACACACATGTCTTGCCAACCTGGTTTCTAATGCTATTGACGCCTGTCTTATGAGCACTAGAAAAAAGCCCAAGATAACCTTTTCTTTGTTTGAAAAAAACGATACTATCTGTTATGAAATAAAGGACAATGGATGCGGCATGGATTATGAGGTCAAGAAAAAGGTCTTCACCAGCTTTTTTACAACAAAGGGTTCCGGACAGGGTACGGGCTTGGGTCTGCTCGTGACGAGGAAGATGGTCAATGCACATGGGGGGAAGGTATCCTTCAAATCAACACTCGGGAAAGGATCGGTCTTTGCGCTGGAATTTCCCAGGAACCGTTTGCCATCTCCAATTGAAGAGAAAGATCGTTCTTAAGAAGTTACACTCTGTTGAGTTAACAGAGCATCTAACCTTTTATGTTTTGTGGAGGGCCAAATGGATGATATAAAGAATAAGACAATCCTTGTTGTAGACGATGAACCTGATATCCAATTATTCCTGAAAACCGTACTGGAGGATTCCGGGTTCAATGTCATAACCGCAAACAACGGGAAGCACGCCCTGGAGAGGATTAGTGATTCCAAACCCGACCTGATTTCTCTCGATCTTGTGATGCCCAAAATGGGAGGGCTTAAATTACTCTCCTATTTGCAAAAAAACCCGGAATGGTCAAACATCCCCTTTATTGTTGTTACGGCTCACGCCCATGACGAGCTGGGAAAAGAAGATTTCATGAAACTCAAGGCTGAAAAGGCCCTTGTGGGTCCCCATTCCTATATTGAAAAACCGGTGGTGCCTTCAGAATATATAGGAAAGATACAGAAAGCCCTGGGACTTGAACAAGTGGAGGAGGGTAAAACTGAGGATCTGAGGGCAAAGCTTAAAGACAGGCTAATGACTGCAAGTAATGACAAGCTCCAAGAGGCCATTAAGCTCTTACACGATTGATCCCAAACTCCGTAACCTAAATGCGATAAGAACGTCTTACTGTGGAACGGCTGAAGGGTATTTAATCCAGACGTCGAAACAAAAACGCCCTAAGACATGACCGTTAAGGTATTCTCAGGGCGTTCCAGTTTATAGAGGCCGCGGGTTTTAGTCGCTATTCTTATAATAGCCCATGAGTATATGTGCCACTTCCGGATGTGAGAATTCCGGAGGCAGCTCTTGACCGGCGGCCAGCATTTCGCGAACCTTTGTTCCTGAAAGCATGATGTAGTCGTCCTTGCCATGGGGACAATCACGCATCATCACGACATTTTTACACTTTTTGCACCACACTGTGTGATCGCCCTTGAATATCTTTATATCGAGGGCCCCCTCAGGAACCTCGTCAAATATGGCCTGTGCGTCAAATCCGCCATAATAGTCCCCCACACCTGCGTGGTCACGTCCAACGATCAGCACGGTAGCGCCCATATTTTGCCGGAATATTGCGTGTAGCACAGCCTCGCGGGGACCTGCGTAGAGCATGTCAAAACCGTAGCCCGATATCTCCAGTGAATTGGGCTCGAAGTAGAGTTCCGCCATCTTTCGTATAGCGGCATCCCGAACATCGGCAGGGATGTCACCCGGTTTCAGTTTCCCAAGCAGCATGTGAATGATAGCGCCATCCGCATTATACTCCTTCATGGCCATCTTGACCAGCTCTTCATGTGCCCTGTGCATCGGGTTACGGGTCTGGAAGGCACAAACCTCTTTCCACCCATGCTTCTCAATGTGGTCCCGGAGTTCTACTGCGGTATTAAATGTCTCGGGGAAGTCAGTCTTGAAATAAGAATAGCTCAATACCTGGATAGGACCGGAAACGAAAAAATTGCCAACTGAATTGAAGGCTGCAACCCCGGGATGATTCTCATCCGTGGTAAGGAAAACCTTCTCTGTTATCATCTTCATATCATCTGCGCTCGCCTCTTCGATAGCTTCCACGTCCTGGATGGCCAAAACCGGGTTCCCTTCAACATTGGGATCACGAAGGGCAATGCGTTTGGCGCCTTTGATAGCGGATACATCTTTTAGTACATTCACGATAGGCGCCGGCCAGAGCAAACCGGAAGTGGTCTGCATCTTCTCTGCAACGCTTTTGGAATCGGCGAGGTTCATGTATCCCGTCAGGGGGTTAAAGTAACCGGAACCCAACATGACGGCGTTTCCGGCTGCAGCGGAAGACATTACTACAGAAGGTAATCCTTCAGCCTCCTTGATCAGCGCTTCGCGTTTTGCATCATCAGAAACATACAACGGGTTTAGTTTGTCGGATCCGAACGGCTTAATCATCACACTCCTCCTTTTTCTACACTTCGTTGTTAAGAATTATTATTCTCACGGACTTGTTTTATACAAGACCTTGCTTTTCTATTTATTCTTTGCTTTCCCTCTTATACTCCTTTAACCTTCTCTCCCGGAATAGCTCGAATAGACCAGGGCCACGGTTCGATAAATCATGTGAGCAAATTTGGAGAACGGCAGGTAGGCCAGGAGATAAAATACCAGGACAAGGTGAACAAAATATAACGAGTAGGCCAGCCCGGCCAGATGGGCCAACCTGGTGAGTTCGGTGAGTATCCCTGAGATGGCTATGAAATAGACCACCATTATGAATACCCAGTCAAAGTATGTGCTTTTGCTCTTCTTTTCTTCCTCCTTGAGTCTGTTGGAAATGACGATGGTGCAGCCCACGAATAGAGCAATAGCGCCCGCATTTGCCAGGAGTTTTACGGGGTTCCACTGGGCAAGGGGCAGCATGTGTTCAAATCCGAGAAAGTATAAACCCAGAAAGACAATCCCCGTCACCATCGCGAGAGCTATGAACGAATAAAAGATAAGCAGGTGGGCAATGTACCGCCATCGATTCCTGTCGCACTTCATAAATTTCGAGTGCTTAAAGATATCAACAAGGGTTGGGATCACGTGTAGCTTTACGAAATCCCCTACAGGTACTTTTTTAGATACACTGGGATGAACACCCTGCTTCATGCCATTCCAGAACCTGGTAACCCCCACAATGAGCGATATGAACATCAATATGGAGACCGTGATAAAGAGGGGGTCAACGATATAATGAGGGACAAATTTCTCAAATACGATTTCTCCCTGAGGTATATTGAGATGGCCCGCAATCCCCATAAGAAAGAGGAGGATAACCACCGGGATGCCGAGGAGAATGGGAAGAAACTTTGAATCGCTCAGTGCCTTGCCAAGAATGCTCGGAAAGGCGTAGTGCATAAAACTGTAATTTCTGACGGCGGCCAGAACGTCCCCTGGTTTTGCGCCTCTTGGACAATATGCAGAACAATCGTTGCACTGGTGGCAGAGCCATATATCCGGGTCAGTTACCAGCCTGTCCTTCAACCCCCAGCCCGCCCATAACATCTCTTTTCTGGGGAACGGATTATTTTCAGGGGATAGCTTACACACGACAGAACATGTGGCGCACTGAAAACACTTCTTCAGCGTATCTCCGCCAAAGTCTTCTATCTTCTTGACAAAATTCATGTCTGGTTCTATGAGCTGTCTGTCCGCCATTTTTTTCACCTCAATGTAAAGTTTATACCTTATACGGCCATAAGTTGCGCGTTTTCATCGGCCCTGAGCGCCAAATGCTGTGTTGTGCGGGCTTTCAATATGGACCGGAGATTACACACTTTCGCGCCTTGCGCTCCATGCTCATTACTCGCTGAAATTGCGACAGATTATGACCCCGTGAGGTATCGTCGGTTTACACTTAGAAACCCTTATACGGGTTTGGACCCACCTCTTCTATTGTCTCCATGAAATCATCAAAAATCCCCGGCAACTTGTCGTATTCATCGATGGACAATTCGAGGACCCGCACCCTCTCAGACTCGAGCACAAGCCTGTCGAGGGTCTCCTTTATCTTTTCCAGCCTGTAATTCGCCAGTTCGCTGCCTTTAATATAGTGACACTGATAATCGTCGCCGTACTTGCACCCGACGAGAAGAATCCCATCGATACCCTTTGAAAGAGCATCGGCGACCCACACGAGATTAACGTTCCCTAAACACCTTAGGGGGATTACCCTTATGTAAGGATTATAGGAAATACGTTTTCGACCCACTATATCCATTGACGGATAGGCATCATTTTCACAGAGGAACGCTACAACCCTCGGTTTTTCCTCATCTTCTTCGGGCACCTCTATGGCCTTTACCATTGAGCCTATAATATCGACTGAGTAATCCTTGAAGGATATTATCCTCTCCGGGCATGAGCCCATGCATATGCCGCACCTTCGACACCTCGTGGGGTTCGGTAGCGGGTTGCCCTTCTCATCCTCATTATACATGCCGAACGGGCATTCTTCCGTGCACCTCTTACACTGAGTGCACCGCGACATGTATAGATCCGGATAACTCATATCCCAGGACCTCGGATGGACCGCCTTGCCCTGGGCAGTCAATTCAAGGCACTGTATGGCCTTGAGCGTGGCTCCGGCCGCATCATCGATACACGCAGCGCTGTCCATGGGCTGTCTGCCGCACCCGGCGGCATAGATGCCTGTCCTTCGCGTCTCATAAGGAAAGCATATATAGTGAGAGTCAGGAAACCCATACTTCAACGCGGGTAGTTCGGGCCCCTGTCTGTAGGTTAGGTTTAAGGTGTCGGACGGTATTATGATATCCGTTGGCTCCTCTTCATCTTCTTTCTTTTTTTCCTCGGCGGCTTCCTCGGGTTCTCCTACAATCGCACCCTCAACCTTTATACCAACCGAGGGGACCATGCCCGTTGCCAGGACCACCATCTCGGCCTTCACCTGGATCTTCTCTCCAAGAAGGGTATTATCCACATCTATGACAAGGTTATTTCCGGGATCTTCGGACACGCTCACAACCTCGCCCTTTGTCAGAAAGATACCCTCATCTTCCTGTACCTTCTTGTAAAAGATCTCATTCTGACCGAGGGTTCTCATATCTTTATAAATGATGTAGACCTTTGCATCACTATCGTGGTCTCTTATATATTTGGCCTGCTTAAGTGAAGTGAGACAGCAATAAGAAGAGCAGTAGGGCAAGTGGTCCTTATCCCTCGACCCTGCGCACTGGATAAACACCACACTCTTCGCCTCTTTCCCGTCGGAGGGCCTGGCAAACTTCCCATTCGATGCCATCTCTTCCACCATGATATTCGTTACCACATTCGGAGACTTCCCAAAACCGAGGTGTCCGAGTTTTGTGGCATCGTAGGGCTGCCAGCCCGCAGCCTCCACTATGGCCCCCACCCGCACTGTATCGGAGCTACCGTTTTGGCTTATGGTGACATCAAACATACCAGGGCTGCCTTCTGTCTTCTCTATCTTGGCGCCGGTATAGACCTTGATCTTTGTGTTGGATTTCACCTCATTGATCATGGAATCTATGCCTGTCTCCTGTATATCCGTATAAGGCGGCGTTTTCGGATACTCCTTCCAAAGCTTGGCCATCCAGCCGCCAAGCTCTTGCTTTTTCTCAACCAGAACCACATCGGATCCTGCCTTTGCAGCATCGAGGGCTGATGTTATCCCCGTTATTCCGCCACCCACCACGAGAATGGTCCTGTCTATCTCCTCGCTGAAAGGCTCAAGAGGCTCCATCTTTTCTGCCTTAACAAGCCCCATCCGCATGTAGTCTTCTGCAAGCATCTGTGTATCTTCATC
The DNA here is from genome assembly GCA_030643245.1 of Deltaproteobacteria bacterium. Classification (GTDB taxonomy): domain Bacteria; phylum Desulfobacterota; class UBA8473; order UBA8473; family UBA8473; genus JAUXHQ01. The sequence continues at coordinate 20,589 of DAOWME010000003.1, read as the reverse complement.
ATTCGGAGGGTGGCACCATATGACGTGCTCCCTCAGATTTACCCTTTCCATGGAGATTGTAGTAGGGTCGTATGAGAAGACCTCGGTCTTCTCCCTGGGCGAACACGCGGCAATGACCACGGTATTCACCCCTTCTTTTTTCATGTCGCCTTCTATAAGGGCGGCCCCTTCTTTCCCGCACAACGCAGTGTGATTTTTGCATATGGGAACGCTGTATTCGGAAGTGGCCACTTCGGCCAGAGCATCGATGTCGAGGGCCTCGCCTATTCCACAACCACTACATATATAAACCCCGATCTTTTTGTCCATGGTTACCTCCTTATACTTTGAATGGCCTTAAGGGCTGCTCCTGTTGCATCCTGAACCGAGTCTGCAACCCCTGTAGGTCTCTTGGCGCACCCGGCTGCATATACACCCGGCTTCTCCGGATCAGAAACCATAAAGCCAAAATCATCACAGGTTATGTCCACGGGGATCTTATTTCCCAGCGTATTGGGGACTATCCCCGTCGCCAAAACAACGAGATCTGCCTGGGCCTTGATCTTCTCACCTAACAGCGTGTCTTCCACCTCCACTATGGGGTCCTTGGTGCCGGGGTCTTCTTCTACCTTTGCCACCTTTCCCTTGATAAGGGACACCTTGTCATCACTCTCCACCTGTTGATAGAAATCTTCATACCTCCCGAGGGCCCTCACATCTATATAAAAAATCGTAGCCTCGGATTCAGGATATTGGTCTCTTACATACGTGGCCTGTTTCAGGGATGCGAGACAGCATACGCCGGAACAATACGGGAGATGATTTTCATCCCTCGAACCCGCACACTGGGCGAAAATAACCTTCTTCACCTCTTTTCCATCAGATGGCCGCAATATTTTCCCTTCCGTGGGCCCGTTGGGAGCCGCCAGCCGCTCCATCATGACATTGGTTATAACGTTTTCACATGTTCCGAAACCGAGGTTGTCTATCTTTGCGGCGTCGTAAGGCTCCCAGCCTGTGGCCACAACTATGGCCCCTACCTTTACTCTCACAGTCTCCGGTTGCATATCGAGGTCGATGGCGTCGTATGCGCACGCATCCAGACACCTCTTTGCGTCATCCGTTCCGATGATCTCAGGGGCGAGGACATACCTCATGGGGAATGCCATATAATGAGGAAGGTAAGCGGCTTTCGTCTTATTCATGCCGAGGTTGAAGTCATTCGTGACCTCAGTGACACATACCTCTGCGCATTTTCCGCAGGCCGTGCATTTCTCATTCACGTACCTGGGGTTCACCTTTATGGACACATCGTAATCCCCTTCCGCACCGGAAACCGATTCTACCTCCGCCAAAGTATAGCAATTGATATTTGGATTTTTCTTCATCCTCCTGAAGTTGATCTCCAGTCCACAGCTCGGGGGGCAAAGTTTGGTGTAGTATTTGTTGATCCTGGCCACCCTTCCGCCGAGAAAAGGCTCTTTTTCCACGATGACGACTTTAGCGCCTGCTTCCGCAGCCTCGAGGGCCGTTGTCAAGCCGCTCATACCCCCTCCAATGACGAGTATGGGCTTTTCACCAGAAATGTTAGTATCCGCCATGTTTCCTCCTTGTCTCCCATTACATAGAATGTAGGATATTATTCATCGAACATGCTCATTTATACATCCTCAGACTACCTAGTGCCCATCCATAAATGGACTTCTTGAGAAAAGGGCACGAGTTGGTTTCCAATTCAGAAATGAGCAATTTTTTATTGTAAACCTAATTCAGTCCTCTTTTCCTCAAGAACCCTCTCTTTGACTTTGAGGACACCCTCTCCGAAGATACTGAATCGAATCCATCTAAAGGCGAAGTCTAGAAGATCGTCGTCGTCGGTTCCAAGCCTATCCATAGTCTCCTTATCGATATCAAAAATACGGGAGAAACTGCTTTCAAAGAGGAACCTTCTAAACTTATCGAGATTATAACAGGCCATATAAAACATCTTTCTCTTTTCAGGGGTCAGGGCGTTCCCTCTCAGAAAGAATTCATGTAGGGTTACTTCCTTATAGATTTCCCCTTTAGAATCATAAATATCCGCGCCCTGGTTCTCCTTCCATTCTCTTATTGTCCATTCTTTCTCTTCCCTGAACCCGTGACATGGCAATTCCTGATCTACCACAAAATAGAACTCTTCTCGATTTCCCCTGGCATTTTTGTCAGGTGATGCTATGCCTATGGGGTACATCCTGCACGACCAGGGTCTGTCATCGTATATCGTGCACCCGTCGGCGCTTACAAATGGACACGTCTTTCTCTCATCTTCCTCCATCTTCAATACGACAGCCGGAAGCCCCTTGTTGTCGAGGGTAATGGCATAGGTGTATCTCGAAAGGAATTCATCGGAGGTCATATGCAACCGCCTCTTCATGCGAAGGATATCATAGGGTGTGAGGAAGATATTGACGTCAGCGCAACACTGATTAAAACATTCGAGGCCCTTATGACATGCAAACCTTATCCTATCGTCCAACGAGAGTTTGGGATAGTCCTTTAATATGGTCTCTTTCCATTTATCGAGCGCATCGATGTCCACTACAAAAGCCGCCTTTTCTTCTAGATTTCAATATATCAGAAATTTTGAAACTCAATTATGAGCTATAAATGGCTGAAATGCATAATTCAAATGAGTTTCAAAATTTATGATATATCAAACTTGATGAATTCGTAAAAAGTCGTCACTCCGGTGAAAACCGGAGTCCAGATGATCCGCAACTGCCTGAAAACACAGGATTCCGGCTTTCGCCGGAATGACGGGAAATAGTATTTTTTGACTTTTTACGAGACCATCAAACTTCACTCCGTTACCGGTCATAACCCACGACGTATCACTCAAAATGTACCACTTATTCGGGTTCGTCTCTCAGGTCTTTTGAAATTTAATATCTCAAAACCTATATAAGAGCTATATAAGTGGGGTGGGCTTGAAGCCCACCCCACACTCGTATGGCGGATTTGAAACCCGCCCCGAGATCATCAATCAATCAAAGGAATTACATCCTTCTTGGTCATCTCCCATTCACCCGTACTCGGATCAACCTTGCAGTTGACGAAGCACTTCCAGTTGTCCTCATCCATCTTCGGCATATCCGCCCTGAAGTAATAACCGGGCCATCTTGTCTCCTCGCGGAAGAGGACCGTTCTCGTATGTGCCTCAGCCTGCCACATTCTCTGTACGTTCTCCCAGCATCTCATGAGTTCGTGTACGTCCTCAGCTGCGAGTTTCTCTGAATCCTCTTTCAGGAATTCCAGTAATTCCAGAGCCCTCTCCAGAGAAGGCGTATTGGTCGTGAACGCGCTCGATACACCGCCCACATACTCGTCCATGATCTTCTGCATCCTGAACATGAACTGCATAGGCTTGATGAAGTTGGGGTTTACTTCTCCGTCAGCGAACGCCTTATGCTCTTCATAGATATCCAATGGTTTCAGGATAGTCTTCTTCATCTCTTCCACCTGTGCCATATCCACATTGGGCTGTGTGTTGTTGTCTATGATGAAGGCCAATGCGCCTTTGGCAGCCATCCTTCCTTCCACGTGAGAACCATCGGAGAACTTATGAGACGATGCCCCGGAGGCATCCCCTGCGCAGAACAGACCCTTGACCGTAGCCATCCTATTATAACCCCAGAAGTACTCTTTCGGAGAAAGATCCTCAGGACCACTGACCCATGCGCCTGACGCGCCCGAATGGGACCCTATGAAATAAGGCTCACATGGAGCGATTTCCGAAGCTTTTTTCTCCGGATAGATGTTGCTGCCGGCCCACAGAATGGCCTGGGAGATGGTCATGTCGAGGAAGTCTTCCCATGCCTCGGCCTCAACCTCTTTTATCTTTTTCTTCCTTTCTTTTCCCTCAGGAACCGACTCGATGATAGCCTTCATGGCCTCGTCGGTTCTCATGTACAATGGGCCTTTGCCTTCATTGAGATCGAGCATTCCCAAGTAGTTTCGAAGGTTAGCAGGAATCGGTTTTGCCAGACCATAAGGTTTCCAGTTATTGAGCTCCTCTTTCCTCTCGACCATGTACTCCCCACCAAGGGCGTTTGTTGCCCTCGATTTGAAGAGTAGGAACCATGCTCCCACCGGTCCGTAAGCATCCTTGAACCTGACCGGGATAAACCGTACTTCCTGACAGGTCATCTCAGCGCCGGCCTTCAATGTAAAGTATGCGCTTGAACCTGAGTTAAACGGAGGATACCATGACCTTCCCAGTCCCTCACCGGTTGACCTTGGCTTGAAGACGTGTACGGCGCCGCCCATGGCGGCCATAACCGCCTTTGCCTTGAACACGTAAAACTTCTCATCCCTAATACTAAATCCGACCGCACCTGCAACCCTGTCGCCATCCATCAGGGGGTCAACTATGAAGACCCTCTCATAGATCTCAGCATCATCGCCCATGGTTGTCAAAGCATTCTTTGCAGCCTCTGCAACGATCACCTTGTAGGATTCGCCGTTGATCATGAGCTGCCATCTACCTTCATGAACATAGGCTCCATTCTCATCCTTCCAGATGGGGAGTCCCCATTTCTCAAGGAGATGGACTGTACTGTCTATATGTCTTGCAATATCATAGACCAGATCTTCCCTTGATATGCCCATAAGGTCCTGTCTCACATAGTGGACATAATCCTCAGGGGTATTCTCTCCGTCTTTGATACCAACGTACATATTGAGGGCTGAAAGACCCATGGCAACTGCTCCGCTTCTGTCCATCGCGGCCTTATCCACAATAGTTACCTTCAGACCGTTCTTCTTCGCCCAATACGCCGCCTCCACCGCTGCTCCGCAAGCAGCCATCCCGCCACCGAGTATAAGGAGATCGGTCGTTACCTCGACAGTTTCATACTGTGCCATATCTAATTTACCTCCTGTACTATTTTTTTAGTGTGGTTAATTCAGGAAGTCCCAGTGATCCGGGCTCTGTGAATAGTAACGGACTCTTGAGGTCATCCGTTCCGGTCTCCCATCCGCCATCGGGCACAGCCGAACCTTCGGGTGTTGTCCTGATGGGGAACTTGAACCGTTTGAGGCTCCCATCCCTGAATTTGACCGTCCACATAATATCCTCTGAACCCCTCATCGGCACACAGGATGCGCCCATAGGTACAAAATCAGCGTAACCCCTCACGTCCATGGCATCCTGCGCACAGATCTTAACGCAGTTGTAGCATTCCCAACACATCTCAGGTGCCCTGTTGTAAGCCTTCATCGTCTCTTTGTTCAACACCATGAGATCGTTCGGGCATATATGCATGCAAGCGGTCTTGTCCTGACCTTTACAGCCGTCACATTTCTCCATAATGACATAACTTGGCATATGTCTTACCTCCTTCAATAAATTTTACTACCTACTAAAACGTGTTTTAAGATATACACATATACATCTCTTTAGCTCGTTCCCGCTCCATCACCTCCTCTCAATGTACCGTGCCAAACTTCCCCACCTTTTATCCGACCTTAGACTTGAAGATTAGATCTCCCTTAACATCTTGATTTTTTTGGTCATGATCTTTGTCAGAAACATATTTTTGTTCAGGTCCTCGCCCTTTCACACCTGTTGTTTCAAGAAGTCTTCAGTAACATCCGTTCTTTTTTTCAAGGCATCAAGTGGGGTCTCCTGTGTTTCTTATCCTTTAGAAGCAGCTTTAAACATCCGGTTCTGATTAAATTAAATCGTGCTTTGGGAGGAAAAAACCATTATCGATGTTTTTGAAATTATTTAACTCGCTCCCCTGTTTCCATGTTCTCATCAAATACCGGCAGAGGATGAAGAGCTTCTTACTCCTCCTCTACGTTTATGGCTCCGGTTTCACACACTTCCATGCAGGTTTCACAGCCAAGGCATTCCTCCATATTAACCGGGTCCGCCTTTCCATCGGCATCCAACTCAAGAACTTCAACGGGGCAGTTCTCCACACATGCTCCGTCCCCGTCACACTTATCTTTATCCACCGTTACAATCCAAGACATTTCTTAATCACCTCCTTGTATAATTTTCCTAACTGTTTATCGATAAACCTATCCCAATGATCTGGCCTGTACTTTACCGCGCGCACGCGGGTCTCAACTTGCTATCTCTTCCTTAACCATGATGGCCATTTTGTAAAGGATGGTGAGTATGAAAAATCCCATCGCCCAGATCCCAAGGGTGATTAAAATTTCAGGTACCGTGGGCGAATACTCAAACACCTTGCCAAGAGATGAGGGGATAAAACCCGCTACAACTAAAACGAACCCCTTCTCTATCCAAAGGGAAAAGAAGACGATAACGCAAGCGATGGCCAAAATGTTTTCATTTTTTCGGGTAGCGGGGTTTAAAAGAAGGATAAGCGCCAAGACGGCAAGCACAACGGAACTCCACATCCACGGCACAAGCTTTCCATGCCCTTCGAGTCCCGCAAAAATATAGTCGAAGTGATGCATGTGCTCGGGTATCTGACTGTAGAAGACAGTAAAGAGTTCAAGGAGGACGAAAAAGACACTCACTGACATCGCATATGTAACAATTTTTCCTAATGTCTGTATCGCGTCCTTTCCCGGATCAAACTTTGTGAATTTTCTAACAACAAGAGCGAGCAAAATGAGAAGGGCTGGTCCTGCCGCGAAAGCCGACGCCAAAAAACGGGGGGCCATAATGGCCGTAAGCCAAAAGCCCCTTCCCGGCAGGCCTGCGTAAATGAAAGCAGTAACCGTGTGAATGCTGACAGCCCAGGGGATAGATAGATAGATCAAAGGCTTTAACCAACGCGGCGGCGGCACGGACTTCCTCTCGGAAGCCAACACATTCCACCCGATGAGGATATTGAGGAGAAGGTAGCCGTTTAGGACTATCATATCCCAGAAGAGTATAGAATTTAGAGTCGGGTGGAATACTATATTGAGCGCCCTTGTCGGTTGACCGAGGTCTGCAATAATGAACGCAAGACACATGATAACCGAGGGCACGGCCACAAATTCTCCCAGGATTGTAATCCTCCCGAATGCTTTATAATTATGCAAATAGTAGGGCAGGACAACCATAACCGCCGAAGCTGCGACACCTACAAGGAAAGTGAATTGGGCGATATATAGACCCCATGAAACGTCCCTGCTCATCCCTGTTATACCCAAGCCGTAATTCCACTGAAAGAGATAACAAATCCCGCCCACTCCCATAATAGCGAGCAGAACAATCAACAGTCCCCAGTATTTCTTACTACCGACCAAAGCCTTTTCAATCATAACTCCTCACACTATGTAATAGATTTGAGGCCTTGTTCCAAGGCCGGGTTTACGTCGAATGGTGTAATTTGAATGAAGGACTTCTCTCACCTCTGAGTCCGCTTCTTCCAGGTCTCCGAAAACAATCGCATTTTCCTTGCAGGCCTCGGCACAGGCAGGGATCAGGCCCTTTGCGAGCCTCTCTGCGCAAAAATTGCATTTTTCTACGACCCCTGTGGTCCTGGTGGGAAAGCCTGGATTCTGCTTTTCGATGAAGGTATTGCCCGATGCGTCACATCCCCTGGGGTTACGCCAGTTGAAGCTCCTCGATCCATACGGACAGGCTGCCATGCAAAATCTGCACCCAATGCAACGATGATAGTCCATCATAACGATCCCGTCTTCTCTCCTGAATGTAGCCTTTGTAGGACAGACCCGCACACAGGGCGGGTTATCGCAGTGATTGCAGAGGACCATGACGGGACCGCCTTTCATCCCCCCCCCGACCCATTCGTGTTCTTGTTCCGGAAATGCCTTTTCATATGGCTCGTTCCAGAGCCACTTGACCTCATCCTTCGGGTTGTGAAAATCCGGCACGTTATGGGCCTTATGACAAGCATCAATGCAATCCGTGCATCCTTCCTTGCACTTCTTAAGGTCTACAACCATGGCCAGTCTTTTGCCTCCTACGGCCCCCCCTCCGTGCGAGGCCTCCGCCGACTCGCCTTTTGAAAGCACATTAATGACCGGCTTGGCTGCAATACCAAGTGCGCCGAGTCCGCCGATCTTCAAAAAATCTCTTCTATCGATCTTCATAACTTCTTCTCCTCGGGAATAACATGGCAATCCCAGCAGGTTGGCGTTACCTCAAGATAATTGTGACACTGGTCGCAAAAGTCAGCCTTATTGGAATGACATTTCAAGCATGTATTGGAAAGACTCATCTCATGCTCCTTTCCGTCATATGCCGTGTAAGTTCTCTTGTTTTCCCGCACAACCGAATTTCGCCAGTCATCGAGCAAATGCATATGCTCGTTTCTCATGTATTCCGAGGACTCCACACACTCTTTTTCCTCTGTTACTATTTTCAGTTCCGGTCTGTACGCTGCTTTCCCGCGAACCACATTATACCAGACAGGAAAGGTTATCAGACAGATGAAGACAATAAGCCCTGCAAATATCTTACCTCCATTATACATCCTCTTCATCCTCCTTTCCGGGCAGAGGTTCACCACGGAGATCGGTCTGCCTGTCCTTCTCACCTCTCATGATCAGCGCGTTTGCCACCATCTCATGAATACCCGTAACCTCCACTCCCCGAGCCCAGTAGTCACACACGGTTATGAGGGTAGCCCTGTCAATGGCGCACATACAGGCAAGGCTGTTCACACCATGTTTCTCCTGTACATACCTCACGGCGTTCCCTCTTGGAAGCCCGCCTCTCAACCTAGTATCCATATTTTCATCCGTGCCCAGCCCGGCGCCGCCTCCGCAGCAGAACGTTTGCTCCCTGATCGTATTCTCCGGCATCTCGTAGAAGTTATTACAGACATTTTTTATCACATACCGAGGCTCTTCGAGAATTCCCATGGCCCTTGCCGGGTTGCATGAGTCGTGGAATGTTACGATGCGGTTGTCATTTCTACTCGGGTCAAGCCTTAATTTATTGTGCCTGATTAGATCAGCGGTAAACTCCATGATATGGACCATCTTCGTGGAGTTGGCGTTCTCAAACTTCGTTCCCGTGATGGGGGAGACGGGCTCTTCGAGAAAATCCGCCGGTCCGTTCATCGTATCCATATACTGGTTGACAACCCGCCACATATGACCGCACTCTCCTCCGAGGATCCACTTCACCCCCAGTCTTTTGGCCTCCGCGTATATCTTGGCATTCAGGCGTTTAATCATCTCGTGGGAAGTAAAGAGACCAAAATTTCCCCCTTCGGAAGCATATGTGCTCCATGTATAGTCGAGTCCCAGCTCGTGGAAGAGCATTATGTAGCCGGTGCAGGTGTAAGTGCCGGGATCCCCAAAATAATCACCGGACGGCACCACAAAGAGTATCTCCGCCCCCTTCTTATTTATGGGAACGTCTATCTTGACACCCGTAATCTCTTCAGCATCTTCTGCGAAGAAATCAAGGGCATCCTTGAATCCATTGGGCAAAATCCCGAGGTGATTCCCTGTTCGGAAACAATTCGCCACAGGCTCCATGGCCCAGTTGATACCTAACCCGAGTAAATGGAGCAACTCCCTTCCCATCATAGTGATTTCAGCCGTATCAATGCCGTAAGGGCAAAAAACAGAACATCGACGACACTCCGTACACTGGTAGAAATAGTAGAACCACTCCTTGATCACGTCTATTGTGAGTTTCCTGGCCCCGGCAAGCTTTCCCAGGATCTTCCCTGCCTTTGTGAACTCCCCACGATACACCGATCTAAGGAGCTCTGCCCTGAGAACGGGCATATTTTTTGGGTCCCCAGATCCTAGAAAAAAATGGCACTTGTCCGCGCATGCGCCGCATCTCACACAGATATCCATGAATAGCTTGAAGGAACGGTATTTGTCAAGTCGATCCTTCATCCCCTCACGGATTATCTCCATCCAGTTTTCGGGCAGCTTCCAGTCTTCTTCTTCCGGCGCCCATTCCCTCGGATTCGGCATATCAAGGACACGAAGGTTTTTGGCCTTGGTAGGGAAGCAATAGTTGCCCGGTTTGAAGTTAACGGGTGTCTCCATCCAGGGCTGTTGAGGAGGCCTGTAGTCTATGGCCATTAGTTCTTTCGGTTTTGGGGAATCAGCTAGTTCTGGTGGTAGCTCTGATGACATATATCACTCCTTTTCCACGGGAATTCCGTATTTTTTCATCTTTTCTCTAAATTCGTCTTCATACTCCTCGTACGTATGGACCTTGACGGGATAATCCCACGGATTGATGTGTCTTCGCTTGCGGTTATCATTCGGCATATTTCTTGTGGGGCTGAGGAAGACTCCGGCCATGTGCATCAATTTGCTGAAGGGAAAGTAAATCAGCAGGATGCTCACGAGAAAGAGGTGAATATAAAAAGACACCCCGATACCCTCCGGAGTTACCGGATGAAAACTGAACAACCCCGTGGCCAGTTCCTTTACCCTTAGCATGTCCACCTTATAAAAATGCCGCATGAGAACACCGGAAATGGCCACCCCCAGGATGAGAAAGAGTGGGAAATAGTCTGCTGCAATGGAGATGTATCGCACCTGGGGGATCACAACCCTTCTCAAAAACAGGTATGTGACTGCCGCCAGGATAACCACGTCGGTCATGTAAAGCGTGGGAACACCGATCTCGAACAACCCATCCATATACTCAATAAGACCCACAAAGAACGGTATAGGTTCAGTGAAGAACCTGAGGTGCCTCACAACAATAAAGAGAAAGGACCAGTGAAAGGCGAGCCCTGCGGCCCACAGCCACTTGTTTTCTCCGAAGATGAGCCGCGGGCTCGGGTCAGCTCTCAACTCAGTTTTGGTGTTCCGGAATAGGGAACGGAAAAAAAGAATTTCGAGCGCCATCCTTATTACAACGCCAAAGATATTGGACGGATTCTCGATATTATTTCCTTTAATCCACGGGTGAGACTTGTGCTGACCACATGTGGTCGGTATGCGGAAAGGCACGGGTGACTTTGCCCAATCCCATATACGATACACAACGCCCACGAGGAAGACAAAGAGGGCAGTATACGGGATTACCACTCCAAAGAGGGGATCCCACCCGGCCACCCTCACTCCCATGAAGGCAAGCAAAACCAATACTAAAACTGTGAGTAGAGAAAACGACGCACCCATTTCTTACCACCTCATATATAAATTTACATAGTTAATTTTCACATACCAAAGGCTAGATTAATTAAGATTTCCCACAGAAGGTTAATCATTTAAACCATTTAAACGAATTCCATATCCTTGCCATCTAACTTATCGTCTTTGAAATCAGGTTCCTCATCAGAAAGGTCACATATCAGCTTTGCCCTTTCAAGTAGGCGGTGTGCCCTGTTCTTAACCTCATTCACCCTGATTTTATAGATCTCCTCTCTGCATTTCATATATATGTCGAACGCGAGCATGGCAAGTAGGTCTATCCTGGAATCAAACTTCAACAACTCATCATAGTCCTCTCTATCCCTGATTTTACTTCCCAATTCCTTTTTTATAATCTTCTTTAGATCAAAGATAAACGAAAGGGCCCGGGAGGGAGAAAAATCCTGAACAGCCCTGATCCTGATGATTCTGTCCAGAAAAGGAGAGATGCTCTCGGAATCCACGCCATTAAGAAGCTCCTCGAAAATATTCCCTAACTCCTGAGAGATCGTAGATCCAACCGGATTAGCAAAGCGGTTCTCTTCTTGTTTCAGAAACCGTGAACCATCGGGAGGATATGTCTCCATGACCAGTTGAAACCACGCCTTCGTGATGGCGGTCATCTTTTGTGCCAGCAAATCTTCCAACTTCATTGTCCGGCTCTCTATTACCCTACTCTCAACAACGAATCTCTTCTATGGTTCAAGCCTTCAAGGCCGATGGAACACCGGACGATCATATATCCAAATCCAGATCAATTTCAGGCCCTTGCGCCAGCGTATTCCGGATTATACAATTTTCACCCGCACTCATCACAGCCTTCGAACGGGGACCGGGGTCTTGTGGGAGAGATATCTCTCCCACAAGACTTGAAATCCTTATCCTGGTTCCTTCTTTGGTCGTCTGGAAAGTCAGGTTCAATTCCATCCCCTCGTGGGGGATCTTTGCTGTCTGGCAGTACCTTGCAATGTGAGCTCCTACGCATGAACCAAAAGCCGCGACGAGTATCTCTGCCGGTGAAGGGCCTTTATCGGAGCCCCCTTCGTCCTCTGCCATGTCCACCAAGAATCTGTGGTTCCGCACATTGACGGAAAAACAAAGCCCCCCTTCATGCTTGACATTAACGAGGTCCATCTTGACCTTCCTTTCTCATTCCCTTACTTATCTTTAGACACACCCGGTAGGTTTAGATAACCCGGCCAGCTTACACGCACCTTTTGCAGGGCCTGACGGAAACATCTCATATATGTATTTCAGCTTAAACTTGCAATCCTTGCAAAGTTTCCTGATCATGGGCGCAATGCCGTACTCTTCATAATAATCTCTGATATAGTTGATAAGCTTCCAATGATCTTCCGTGAGTTCTCCGTCTATGCCTTCCAGGGGCGCATAGTCCTGCGCAAATTGCGGGTTCCACTTATCAAGCTGCTGTAAGAAGCCATCCTCGTCAACCTCGTAAGTGTTCCCCCCAAGTTCTAATTCTGGCATATTCTTTACCTCCTCTTTTTTGTTATTGTCAATTTTTGTTAATTAAACGAATCTGAAAGCGACCTATATACCTCCGGCCGACGACGACTCAAAAAGAAGCCCATTTTACTTTCTCGAACCTGTTTCAAAACACCGGACCTCAAATCAGTTATCGCCATACTTTCACCCTTACCACAACTCTCAGTCATAACCCTACCTTTCGGGTCGAAGATAATGGCCACTCCCGGAAATGTCAGTCCGGTATCGTAACGCCCGACCTGATTGCACGCCACCACAAATATGCTATTATCATAAGCACGTGCTGAAAGGTACCGGATCCATCGTTCCCTTTTCTCCATGGGGGTCTCTCTAGGAGAGGCATAAGGCAGAAAAAGGACTTCTACCCCCCGGAGAGCCAGGACAGTAGTCAGTTCCGGAAAATGTGTGTCATAGCATAATTCAACGCCAAAGGTCGTCTCGCCATATCTATACGTGGGTAGCCTGTCGCCATGGCTGTATACATTTTCTTCATTCGGGGCAAGGTGGAGTTTCCTGTAGACATCCCCCAATCCATCGGGAGATGTGACGATATGACTGATAAAGAGGTCGTCATCTTCTCCTCTCTCTATCAAGCCGCTCAATATTGTGAGACCGGTATACTTAGATAGACTAACTAAAACGTTGCTACTGGGTCCGGGGATGGGTTCAGCATAGGTTGCAATCGTTGCATCAACACGGTACCCCGTTATGCTCGCTTCAGGAAAACAGACCAGGTCTGCCCCTTGAGCAGCAGCGTCCAGGGCAAATGCCTCTATTCGCGTCAGGTTGTCAGATGTTCTTCCCACCACTGATTCCATTACCACCACAGCAACGCGTACATCTTCCATTCTTCCACTGGCGTTTCCATCAGAAATTCAGGGCAGCGGGGAGATTACCCTCGTTAAAGGGCACATCTTCTCTTTTTCTCCCGGGCTTATGACCATAAGAAATGGCCAGGTCAAAGAGACCCTCAGCCCATTCTTTTTTCCCTAAAACGTGGAGATGAGAGTATGTTGCCAAGACATTCCTGTAATATAGTCCATCCCTTCTCCCATCTACACCGCATCCTCTCCTGACTTTAAATGCCAGGGGCATCTCTTTTTCCGCTAAATCCACGATTCTGGAATAGTGAAACTCATGGCCGCATATGGCCTCCCCTACTTTGAAATAGGGGTTGGGTTTATCAACTTCAAGGATGGTGTACCCATGACCCTGGGGACTTCTTTTCAGTTCAATAGTCAAGGGAAAGACACCGGTCATGGGGAAAGTGCTTCCGTCAATTAACAGGTTTCTCCCAAGATACATCAGCCCGCCACACTCCGCATACACGGGAAGTCCATCTTCTACTGCCTCATTCAGAGACCTTCGGAAACCTGAGTTGGCAGCCAGGGCCTCGGCATGGGTCTCAGGAAACCCCCCTCCGATGTACAGGGCATCCAACCTCGGAAGCTCATCCTGCAGGAGGGCGTTGCACTCTACCATTTCGGCCCCCAGTCTTTCAAGGGCCTCCAGGTTATCAGGATAGTAAAACCAGAAGGCAGAATCCCTGATAAATCCGATCCGCGGCCTTTTTCGAGGCATCAATTGCATCCCCTCTTGTGATCTATCTTCAGTAGAATCAATCAGGTCGAGAGGTGGCGCCTCTAAGGCAATCTTCCATACTTCCTTTACATCTATGAATTCTTCGACAATCCCTACAGCCTTGTCCACGGCTTTGCGGGCGCCCGGGTGTTCCTGAGGTGGAACGAGCCCCATATGCCTTTCCGGAAAGACTGATCCTTTTATCCTGGGGACGGCCCCCAATATTGAAACTCCGCAATTCTCCTCTACAGCACGGCGCACAATTGATTCGTGGCGATTTCCCCGAACCCGATTGAGAATGACCCCCTTTATGGCCACCTCAGGGTCAAGGTGTTGACAGCCGAGGACCATTGCGGCGACCGTGCGGGTTGCCATACTGCAGTCGACTATGAGAACCACCGGCATCTGAAGCATCTTGGCGAGCTCGGCAGTACTGTAACTACCGTGTGCGTCCATTCCATCGAAGAGACCCCTGTTGCCCTCCATTATGGCGCAGTCGGACTGCCTCACATGGGTTGTAAAGGAAGAAATAAGGGCCTCCCGCTCCATCAAAAACGCATCGAGGTTGTAACAGGAACGATCAGCCGCAAGGGCCAGCCAGGCCGCATCTATATAATCCGGCCCCTTCTTGAAAGGAGAGACGGCCTTTCCATCCCTGTGGAGCTTTGCTACCACACCTACAGTCAAGAGTGTCTTGCCTGAATTTCCTCGCAATGCGGAGAAGGCTATCCTGGGACAGTCCATATACATTCTCTTTATTCGTCCTTTTCCTCAGTGTCGTGCTGCTTACCGGCGCCTTTCAGCCCGATCAAGGTAGTGCTCCCGCTTGACCAGTACTCAAGGATCCCCTCAGTGACCATCTTATTTACAAGCTTCTTCACTTCCCTTGGTTTCCTGTCTGGAAAGATCTTATTGAAATCTTTCAGGTAGAATTTCGTCTTTCCTTTTTTCTTTTTCAGTGTATCGACTATAAGCTGTCTATCCTCTTCAGGCCCCATTGGACACCTCTTTTAATTAAAGGTTCACAGAGATCAGAGATGATTTGTTACCGTACTGATCCCTGTGAACTATTTCGTTCATTAGAATTTGAATTGTGTGCTCTGACGCCAGGTCGTATATGCGAAGCGATAATCGTCGATGAGATGTCCCGAGAAAGGCAGGCCGGTCTTATCAAAAAACCTCTCCCAGCCGATCCTCTCGGCCCAATCACCGAGGCGTTCGTATTTCTTTGCGTCATCTACGTATGCATAGAGGATCTTCTTGATCGCATCAACGGTTGACGGCCAACGCGGGGGCTCATTGGGGATAAAGGGAACCACCACCTTTGAGAACTTCGGCTCGCTTATCCTGTTCGATATCTTGCCTCCCACCAGCAGGGCGACGCCACTCCCCTCTTCATCAGCCAACGGCATGCTAGGGCACATGGTATAACAATTGCCGCAGAACATGCACCTCTCATTTTTAACCGCAACGCTCTTCTTACCGTCAACCTTAGCCGGTTTGATAGCCCCGGTTGGGCATGCTGCTATTGCCAACGGGATCTCACACATATTGTCGAGATTCTCATGGTCAAGCATCGGGGGCTTGCGATGGATTCCCAGGATAGCGATGTCGGAGCAGTGGACTGCGCCGCACATATTGAGACAGCAGGCGAGGGATATTCTGACCTGCGCCGGAAATCTCATGCCCTGGAAATCATCGAACAGTTCGTCCATCACGCACTTTACAACGCCGGAAGCATCGATGGCCGGTGTATGGCAGTGGATCCAGCCCTGGGTATGCACGATGTTGGTAAGACCGGCACCTGTACCGCCCCTCGGGAATTTCTTGGACCCTGCCGAAAACTCTCTGCCATCAAGGTCTTCCATCAAGGGTTTCAACTTTGCTTCGTCATCGACCATAAACTCGATATTATTGCGGGTGGTGAACCTCATGTATCCGTCACAGTGTTTGTCTGCGATCTCACATATCTCACGTATGTGTGTAACACTCATGAGGCGGCATCCACCGACCCTAACGGTGTAAACCTTGTCTCCCGTTTCCGAGACGTGCATAAGTACGCCCGGTTCAAGGATCTCATGGTAAAGCCACTTCCCGTAATTCTCTTTGATTACATTAGGTAAAAACTCCTTGTAATTTTTCGGACCTATATCAGTTATCCTATCCTTCAATGGATCACTTGGATCATAGACCATTGATAAAACCTCCTATTTCTGGTGTTTTTTCCTAAATTCATTGATATCCCTCTCCCATCCACCCGGAACATCCTCCTCCTTCCAAAAGATGTAAGGGTTAGATCGAGGCTCCTGGATCATTCGAGGGTCTGCATCGAGTTCACAGACTTCGAGGAACTTCTGAAAGCCCTCTCTCTGTATCAACTCACCAAGGCGTTCTCTGTTCTTACCCTCTTCAGACCAATAATCCCACACCTTCTCGACAATATCCTTTAGTTCCTCATACGGCTCCTCGATCTTCATGAACGGGATAGTCAATGTGGACATCTGAGCGCCCTCCAAGATAGGGGCCTTTGCTCCAAAGAGAATGGAGGCGCCTGTATCCTCTCCTATCCTCAGGGCTCTGGGCATCACATTTATACAATGCATACAACGGTTACATTCTTTATTGTAAATCCCCAATTTCTTTCCATCCCATGACATACATTCGGTGGGACAAAGGTCGACCACCTCTTTTTGAATATCGAAGGCCCCCCAGTCACGCCCGGAATGGGCTCCTCCGTTGGGTTTGATCTCACCCCCGACATAAGCATTGACAGCTTCCTGGTCTATTCGTATATCGTCTCGCCATGCGCCGATAATCGACATGTCGGCCCTGGCAATGGCTGCCACACAACCGTTAGGACATCCATCGAACTTAAACTTGAACTTATAAGGAAATGCGGGCCTATGCAACTCATCCTGATATTCCATAGTAAACTCAGTGCAGATAGCCTGGGTATCGTAACAGGCAAATTCGCATCTGGCCTTCCCTATACAGCAGGATGGGGTTCTCAGGTTGGAACCGGACCCACCGAGATCCTGATCAAGGTTATGGGTCAGTTCCCAGAAGACCTCTTCCAACTGCGGTGTAGTGGTCCCAAGCAGGATGATATCACCCGTGGAACCATGCATATTGGTCAGGCCGCTACCACGTCTCTCCCATAATTCACATACTTGCCTCAAGTATTCCGAGGAATAAAACTTGCTCGACGGTTGATTGACGCGCATTGTATGGAAGTCTCTCACACCCGGAAATTCTTCGGGCTGGTCGCAGTATCTGCCGATAACACCGCCGCCGTATCCGAATACGCCGACAATTCCACCGTGTTTCCAGTGGACCACCTTGTCCACATATGTAAGTTCAAGAAGACCGAGCAGATCATCGACACATTCCCTCGGGGTCTGCAAATCGACATCCGTCTTTTCTCTGGCTTCGGCCTCCTGTTTCATATCAGATACGAAACTAGGCCAGCTTCCTTTCTCCAGCTCATCTAACATAGGAGTCTTACGTTTTGTCATTAAAATACCTCCATTCGTTGTTAAGTAAATTGTAACCCTTGTCTGCGGACTGCCCTCTCTTCACCCCCTCCCCAAAGATTTCGGAGTCATTCAAACCGTTGGTCGCTGAGACACATACAAAATAAAACCATATGTCTAAATGTGAAGTTATCTTGCTAAAACTGCTCTTAACTTCACTAACGATAGGCCTCTAACTCCTTTAAAAACTCAGGGTGTACTTCAAACCCAAATGATATCGCCTTGTCGCAATATTCGATGGCTTTTTTAAACTCCCCCTTTTCAAGATATGCAATAGACAGGTTATTATGTGCCACGGCAAAATTTGGAGCGATATCAATTGCCTTCTTGCTGTTCTCAATACTCTCTTCAATCATTCCCTGCATGAGATACGCGCCCCCAAGCGTGCTCAGCGCCTGGACAAATTCCGGGTCTTTCTTGACCGCCCTCCTTAGCATCTCTATTGCCTTCTCAACCTCACCCTGTTCCAAATAAGCGAACCCCAGATTACCATATGGAGGAGCAAAGTCGGGTCTGAACTCTATAACATGCTTACAGAGTTCGATCCCTTTTTCCATCTCTCCCATCTGGAAGTATATACCACTCAGGTTGACATGGGCTTCCACCATACGAGGGCTCTCATTTATTGCCGCCCTAAACTCTGATATCGCTTCATCCCATTTATGATGCTTGACGAGTGCGATCGCGAGGTTGTAATGATTAAGGGCGCACCCTGGGTTCTCCCTTAAATTCTGTCTCAGGTCTCTGATATACTCTTCGGTGGAGATCTCTTCACTCATCCTTGTCATTCCCTAAAAAGTCCCTGTACCAGCAAGAAAACTCGTACATCGCCATGTGTCGCTGGCTGTTGCCGATAATGCCGACGCATATGTCCCATGCACCTCGGCCGTAAGCATTGCTGTATTTTTCGTGGCTGCATGTCTGCAGAAACTCCTTTACCAATTTCACCGCAGTATTTCTATTTTTATCGGTCCTCATGTCGAGGGGATCCTTCGGCTTCTGAAAAGGATCCCACTCGTCATATCCCTTGTCGAGAATCCGATTCTGTCTCTTGGCAGCCATACCGTCGAATATGGCTCTCTTCCTCTTCTCTTCTTCCGGGGAAAGTCTGCTCACTTATACGTCCTGCGATTTAGATAACAACTACTTTTACTTACCTTCAAATAGATCAATATTCCAACGTAAATGCGATCTCCCCGCCCCCGAGTTAACGAAGTACAATGAATGAATATTCATTCATTACCTCCGACGGATGAAAAATAGCACTTCACCTTGAAGAAGTCAATACTTTTTTGAAGGAAAAGCAATATCAATTGCTTCATGAATGTCGGCGGTCTGCAACAACTCTCACCATTTAATGCATCCTACTACGGATATCCTTGCCTGCAAGGGGGTTGTAGAGCTTCATGATTGCAGCCTTCATGACATCGAGGGTCTTCATGTCCGTTACAAAACCCAGTAATGTATTCTCTGCCTCTTCCGGAAGCACACAGCAATTCGAAGCGTCTGTGGCCATATCCGGAAAACTCTTGCAAAGCTTTTTATGTTCCTTCTTACTAAGGCCTACTTGGACCGATTTCTTGCCATCTATCTCCTTCACCTCACCTGCCAACCCCGCATCTTCGATCTTCTTCAGTTTTTCATCATCCATAAAGACATTGACATAATAATCTGCCATCTGATACCTCCCCTTTCTAACTCTTGGATCCGTTACCGAGTTCCCTTACCGTGCTCCATCCGAGTTCGCCAAAAACGGGGGCTCTTTGTCACGTTTTTGTCCCGTTTGGGGCGTCCTCACCTTCTTCAATAATCCTAATGGCCCCAGTCTCGCATATCACTATACAATTCTCGCACCCAAAGCATTCTCCATCCGTTACCAGAGGAGAACAACCATCCGATCTTTTTACCAATATCTCATTCGGGCATACGCCCACGCACAATCCACAACAATTGCACTTTTCTTCGTCTATCAAGATGCTGACCATTGCCCAACTCTGATAAATACTGTGAACCATCCGGAGCCATACCATACAATGTTCTCGGCCATTCACTTGATGAGCAACAATCAGCAAAAGTTGTGCCGGGATAAACCCGGGCAAGGAGATCCCTTGTTAAAATTGTAGAAGTAAGGGCCTAAATACCAGGGATGTACTGCAACTAGAAATCATTTAAATCTCAGGACCATAACTTACTTAATTTCCAAGTGTTTATTGCTTAATGTGAGCCCTAATTTCGTAATTTCGGGCTTTTGTATCATGGTTGCAAGCCCGGTGTCAATAAAAAAATTGAATGAATCTTCATTCATCGCCTCACTCGTTTGCAGAGATTCTCACCAAAACCATAATAATCAAGGTGTTATGGTCTTTTAAAAGGATGAAAGCGGATCATGTTCAGGGTACTTTATTAAGATGACTGGATGTGATTCGATGGCCGAGACGTGAAGAAAATGTAACATCTTTTTATCGTCTTTGTTCCTCCAAGATGACATTTTGCCCTGTTTATAAAAACTTAGGTCACATTCTTGGATGGTTACATAAAAGTAACAGATACTGAGACCAAGCTTTGGAATTATCAAACGCGTGTAACCTTTTTTACCCCCCCCTCCTGGTTTGTTTCTTGTTTCCCGTTGTTAACCAGCCCCCATCCAGAAATGGTACTTTTCCGTAATCTCTGCGTCAGACTCAGATTTTATACTACTCATTGTATTCCTGAGGTTAAAATCTTCGTCTTCCGTGACCCTGACAAGGGACGTGGCCGAAATAACTTCCTCAAGTTGGCGCTTAGATTTAGGTTAGATTTGTTCGATCTGAAAACGCAAAACCGCAGGAATAGTCGAACTATTTTGAGGATTTTGTGTTTGAAGATCGGGCAAAGATGGCCTGAAGATGAGATGCAC
>DAOWME010000115.1 GCA_030643245.1 Deltaproteobacteria bacterium | reverse complement strand
GTTAACTGAATCATCTGAGACACTTCAAGACACTAGGTTTGTGTAACTGCACAGCTTGACAAATTGTAGTTCTTCATAAGAAGTAAACGAATAGACCTCCCGACAATGGTTTAAATGCATAATTAAAATGAGTTTCAAACTTTCTGTAATCAGGGACGAGGAGATGCCAATGGAGACCTTGTTGGATACGCCGGTTTCTTCCATAACACTCGATAAAGACCTTGATGTGGTAAATCTCGTGGAGGGGATGGGAAAGACCGCTTTTCAGGGTAGAAATATATCTATTGCCAAAGAGATATGGTGCAATATGCTCAAGGATGACACAACCATATTCTTGGGTCTGGCCGGGGCAATGATTCCTGCAGGCATGAGAAATCTGGTGGTCTCCTTGATAAAGAACAGATTGGTAGATTGTATAGTTTCAACAGGGGCAAATCTGTTCCATGATTGTCATGAAATCCTTGGAAAGTTTCATTGGCAGGGATCTCCCCATGTTGATGACCGGCGCCTCTTCGAAGAGGGTATAGATCGGATTTACGATGTCTTTGCCAAGGAAAAAGAATTTGATGAAACCGACGACTTTGTAAAAAAGTGGGTCTGTGGGTTGGAACAGGACCGCCCGTATACTACCAGGGAATTCCTCTATCTCTTGGGAAAAGAACTGTCAGCGGTGGGAAAGGAAGAGGGGGTCCTGACATCGGCTTATGAGAAAGGGGTTCCTGTCTACTGTCCGGCTATTGCCGATAGCTCTATAGGTATTTCCATAGCCCTGGGCAGGCGTGAGGGCACGAACAATCTGCAACTGGATACTGTTGCTGACGTCCTGGAAATTACCGGGATTGTCAGTGATTCAGGATCAACCGGTGTAGTCTACGTGGGGGGTGGTGTGCCAAAGAACTTTATCCAACAAGCTCAAGTAGTGGCACGGTTACTCGATCCAAGCAAGGCTAACGGGCACAAGTACGGTATCCAGATATCCACAGACGCCCCTCACTGGGGAGGGTTGAGTGGGTGTACCTTCAGGGAGGCCAAATCATGGGGCAAGATTGTAAATGAGGCCTCATGCGTATCTGTGTACTCTGATGCCACCATAGCCTTCCCTCTTATTGCAAGCGCCGTCTTCAGCAGTGTAATAGAGACATTGAAGAAGAGAAGGTTTCCCAGGTTCAAGATGGGGGAAAAATTGGAGGTGTTGTAACTGAGTCCCCGCCCTAGTCAAGAAAACATACTTTCGGACAGCAAGCTCTTTCCGCCTCTAAACTTCGGGGCAATATCAGGAAAGTTTGCTCAACTCGACACTTCCAGGGTACTTATCCTCCCTGTGCCCTACGATCAAACCGTCTCATACCGGACAGGGACAAGGGAAGGTCCGAGAGCGATTATCAACGCTTCGCTTCATATGGAACTTTACGATGAAGAACTTGACCTGGAGGCATACAAGGTCGGGATACACACCCTCAACGAGCTGGAGCCTGATATGTCCGGTCCGGAGGGTATGTTTAAGAGGATCTATGACGTTGTTTCCTTCGTGGAAAAGAGAGAGAAGCTGTTGATAACATTGGGAGGAGAACACTCCGTGACCCTTGGTGTCGTGAGGGCATTTGCAGAAGAATTTGAGGACTTTACTGTCCTCCAGTTGGATGCCCATGCTGATCTAAGGGACTCCTATTGTGAGACAAGATACAATCATGCAAGTGTAATGAGAAGGATATTGGACTATGTCCCCGCAGTACAGGTAGGTATCAGAAGCCTTTCCACGGAGGAGATGGAGTTCGTCAAAAGGAAAAGCCTCCCTGTTTTCTTTGAGACGGACCTCATAGAACGTCAAGACTGGATGGAAGAGATGATATCCTGTCTCTCTAAAAACGTGTACATAACTCTCGATCTGGATGTCATGAACCCTTCAATCATGCCGTCCGTGGGCACACCGGAACCCGGGGGGCTCGGTTGGCATGAGTTGCTCAATATCGTGAGGGAAGTGGGGCGAAACAGGAACATCGTTGGGTTTGACGTGATGGAACTCTCTCCTATCCCTGGGATGCCGGCCCCCGACTTTCTGGCAGCTAAACTCGTTTATAAGATGATAGGTTATTCTCTTTCCCTGAAAAGAAAAGATTAATCTACTCTTCGCGTACATTGTCCTCCTCCTCACAATCACTTACCCCTTCCGCATCACGCCAGGAGTTCCATTATCATCGAAGGGTTAACCATAATTAGAATTGCCGGCAGGTATGGATTTTTCTTGAAAAATAAGAAAATATCTGGTAACAAGAAAACAATACTTCGTTCTTATGAGGAAAAGAAAGCCCTTTTGGAAGATGGTAAGGATTCCCCTCCCAGGACAGAGGAGCAGACCCCTTTCTACCCGCAAGGGCAAGAAAGGCTGTGACAGGAAACTGGCCAAGGAGGAAACAAAGCAGGAAATGAACGGAAAGTTATGATAGAGAAAGGAGGAAAAGGATGCAGGTATTAGTAGTCTATTATTCTAAGGGAGGCAACACCAGGAAACTGGCGGAAGAGCTGGCCAGGGGTGTGGAATCGGCAGGGGTAAAGGCTGTGCTCAAAAACACAGCTGAAGTGGAAAAGGATGATTTTCTCAACTCAGCGGGTATCATCGCCGGCTCGCCGGTCTATTTCGGTGTTATGGCTGCTGAGCTAAAGAAGGTCTTCGACAGTTTTGTGGGTATCAGGAATAAGATGGAGGATAAGGTAGGTGCGGCCTTTGCCACGAGTGGACACCACACAGGCGGGAAAGAGACCACCATGATCTCCATAATTCAGTGCCTGTTGATATACGGCATGATCATTGTAGGTGACCCGATGAGTGCATCCGGTCATTACGGTGTGGCCTCGGTTGAGAAACCTGACCAGACCGCGATCGATGATGCCATGAAGCTTGGCTCACGAGTGGCGGAACTCTGCAAGAAGTTGCAGTGAACAACCCAAGAGGAACGACGGAAGATGTCAGACTCGCATAGCCATGAGGGGATAGAATCATCCCCAAGGATCGCCATCCTTAGAAACCCTGTGCAGGAATATGCCTGGGGCTCAACAACCGCGATCCAGGACCTCCTTGGACAGCCCCAAAGCGAGGAAAAGCCCATGGCGGAACTGTGGATGGGTGCCCACCCGAAAGCTCCTTCAGAAGTCCGTGTCCACGGGGAATGGAAGTCGCTCGCTGAAATCATTGAGAATAGACCCGAACCGGTTCTAGGGAAAGACGTTGCCGGAAAGTTCTCGAACAAGCTGCCCTTTCTATTCAAGATTTTGGCGGCAGCAAGTCCATTATCCATTCAGGTCCATCCCAACCTTCAACAGGCTCGAGAGGGGTTTGCCAGAGAAAACGGTCTTGGGATTCCCCTTACAGCGCCAGATCGAAACTACAAAGACGAAAATCATAAGCCCGAAATCATCTGTGCCCTGACGCGGTTCCGAGCATTGAAAGGGTTCCGCGCCATTGGAAACATACTGGGCCTCATGGACAAGGTCTCCCCCCCGCCCCTTTCAAATGAACTCGCTACCCTCAGGAAAAGGCCTGATCTTCATGGGTTAAAGCGTTTCTTTACTTCCCTCTTGACCATAGACAAAGGGGAACAGGACCGGATTGTGGCAGAAGCTGTGACTTTCGCAGAAAGATACGCCACCGACGATGTCGCATTTCGCTGGATGATCGAACTCAATGGCGCGTATCCTGGAGATATCGGCGTCTTTTCACCCCTTTACCTGAATGTGGTGGAATTGAATCCGGGAGAAGCCCTTTATCTCCCGGCGGGCGATCTCCATGCCTATCTGGGAGGCGTTGCTGTTGAACTGATGGCCAACTCCGACAACGTGTTGAGATGTGGCTTGACCCCCAAACATATCGATCTCTCCGAACTAGTAAAAATCGCAAATTTCAGGACAGAAACCGTGGAGAAGATAAAACCCGTGAAGCGGGAGACATGTGAGAGCGTGTACCTTACCCCTGCAGAGGAATTCCTGCTGTCCGTCATCTCAGTAAATCAAGGGATGTCTTTCACCAGTCCACGAGATCGAAGTGTGGAAATCTTGATTTGTACAGAGGGAGAAGCTGGTATCAAGGACTTGGGCACGGGCGAGCTTTTGTCTCTAACCAGGGGCAAATCCATCCTTGTCCCGGCAACGGTGACCCAGTACCGGATCGAGGGTGAGGCAACATTTTACAAGGCTTCGGTTCCCACCCAAGTTCTTGCAGGTGTAAGGTCAGTTATACGAACTTTTTCAGTTGAAAGACCTTCCTGTTCTGGCTGATCACTATGTGATAGTAAGAGTCCTGGGGTACGTAAATGTAGGGGACATCTTCTTTACGCTTGTACACAAAATAGGAAAGGACCATCCTGTTTACAGCGCGATGGCCCACCATCATAATACTATCCGAATGTTTGCTGAGGTATAGAACCTTTTTTATGCCTCGCTCGATACGCTCCTCCATCGATACGTAGCCCTCTCCCTGCGGATACTCATAATAATACTTGTTCCGTTTTCTTGCGGTAGCCACATCCTGCATTTTTTGGCGGATCTCGTCATATGTCATACTTTCGCATACCCCGGCATTGATCTCATTGAATTCGCTGAATGACAAGATCTTGCACTCTTGCTGAGCATTCTTGATCGGCAGGGCGGTCTGGACCGAACGCTTCAAAGAGGAAGTAAAGATGAGGGGGATTTTCTTGTTCCTGAAAACATCCCTTAGTTTGCCGGCTTGGGAGTGCCCCTCTTGGGTCAGTTCCGAATCGCCACCGATACGGTCTTCCAGGTTGTAATATGTCTCTCCGTGGCGTACGAGATACAGGTTCTTGATAAAAGGAGTAACTAGAAAATCGCGAATCCTGTCGACGAACGGCAGACCTCCATTCACTTCCTCTTTGAGAATCCTGTAATTGAACGAATCCACTCTTATGAAATTCCGTTCCTTCTTCAATGGCTTGTATATTCCTTCGTAGTATTGAATCCTCTTTTTAAAGCTGGCGGTCGCCTCGTCCACGGAAAGGGGGGCAAATTCCGGGGTCTGAACCTTGTACCTGATATTTTGCTCAAGTATCTCCTTGTCGTTGTTAATACACTCAATAAAGAGAACCCTTTTTTCCGGCAGTTCTGTGGAAAGCATCTTGCGTCGTTTTGGACTCACATTTGTTGCATCTATTATGGCCACCTTCCGTTTCCGTTTGCCTTTATTGATAAACGTTTTGGCGTGGTTCAAATTCATGACGGCGTATCGCTGGCGGAGGGCGGCGCCCACCTTGTTTCGCGGGTCAAAGAATTCGGGATAATTGGTGTCCTCTCTCGAGAGTTTTCTCCTGAGCTCCCCGTTGTTGAAAATCCTGGTAGCTATCCCGTCCCGTCTGAGACTCTCCTTGAGCTTCCCGGCAATCGTGCTCTTTCCGCGAGCAGGAAGCCCAACCATGATAATGTATAAGAACTCTTCTCGCATGGCTTCTTGATACTGTTACCGAAGTTAGAACCAAGCCCTCTTTCTTCCATTTCGCATAAAAGACAATCAGGTAGTCGACCCTTTCCGCAATCCCATGGGAAGTACTTTTTTTCTATTATCGGTCGTAGTTATGGTTCTGGCTGCCGAGGACATTGAGCTTGATGCTGAGCCGGAAGGAGGCAAGGCATCTGAAATGGCGACCGCTGTGAATGCGCTTGAAAGTGCCAGGAAAAAAGCACTGGCCGCTGTAAAAGAGGCCGAAGAAACCACTGAAACTGCCGAAATGGCAAGGGAGCTGAAGATATGATGGCAGATCCCAACGATGTTGGTGAGGAAATCAAGGCAAAGGCTGAAAAAACTACCGAGCAAGCTGAAAAGCAAGCAAACAAAATGGCCAGTAAAGCAGCAAAGGCGGCTGCGAAGTCAGATACGGCTGCCCGGGAGGCAGAAGCCTCCGGAGTCCTGCCTGAAGAATCCAAAAAAGAATAAGGGACTCAGAAAGGATATGCCCAAGGTATCCACAGCTTTCATATCATAGCCCCTCAAATTTGTTCGTACCCACATTTCAGGGCTTCCTTATTTAGAGGTATCAGCTTATCTTTCTTCTCTTTTCGTAAGGTGTCCTCCAAGGTGTTTTCTATTAAGTCCATTGAGAGTACGTTCTTCATCCTAAGATATACGCCCAACAATATCAGGTTTGAGACTTGAACGGCCCCCATTTTTCTTGCCAGCTCTGTAGCGGCGATAGGTACCGCCTGTACATCATCTCTCTTTAAATCTCTACCCACCATTGAGCTGTTAAAGATCAGGATGCCACCGGGGATCAAGCTGTCCTCATACAGATCTAAAGCGGGTTGATCAAGTACCAGTAAGACCTCCGGTTCCGAAATAATGGGGGATACGACTTGGTTGTCAGAGAGCACAACGCCGCAAAACACCCTGCCGCCCCGCTGCCAGGTCTCATATGTTGGAAACCAGCTCACGTGATTGAACTCCTTGAGTCCCGCTCTGGCTATCAATAATCCTATAGTCAAGACTCCCTGACCTCCATAACCGGCAATAGCAACATTGTATGTTCTACCCTTATCCTCTCGCATTACTCTCTCCTCTTAAAGGGTCCATTCTACTATAACTTGATTGTATATGAAATCCCATTTTGTCGTTTTGATGGTTTTGGCCGATAAGATGGTTTAATTCGCTACTTACGCTCTTAACAAACTAAACGAACCAAACCATCTAAACATTTATTAACATCGAAATAGTCTGTATACGCCGACGTGGGTCTACGGGTAATTTAACCGGGTTATCGTCTTCCTAGACAATCCATCTAACCAAAACTCTTTATCTTTTCTAGAACCTTTTTTGAAAGGATCATCCCGCTGCCCGTTGGTAGGTTGCGATCCATGGACCCAACCAGGTTAATTACGGCATTCCCCTCAACAGCCAGTTCCACATCTTCAATCATTTGTCCCATGCAGTCTTCCACCACGAGGAAAT
Organism: Deltaproteobacteria bacterium; assembly: GCA_030643245.1. Taxonomy (GTDB): domain Bacteria; phylum Desulfobacterota; class UBA8473; order UBA8473; family UBA8473; genus JAUXHQ01. The sequence goes on along the minus strand of DAOWME010000115.1, from coordinate 2,245 downwards.
TCTTCTTATCTTCGGTCATCTTGTTAATTGCCTCGCGAGGAAATGGCCAAAGCGTTATCGGACGAAAAAGTCCAGCCTTAATGCCTTCCTTGCGCGCTCGATACATTGCCTCCATGGCCGCCCTGGCAGTCGAGCCATAGGAGACCAATACTATGTCCGCATCTTCTATTTCATACGTCTCATAACGAACCTCTTCCTCCTTTATCCTTTCATACTTTTCCTTCGAACGCTTCATAAAATCATAGTATGAACCTATTATACCGGGTGCATTGTGGATGAAAGTCCGCTCATAATTGTGGGCTGCACAACCCTTCATCGCCCAGTCCTTTCCAGGCAGCGGTGGAAACTCAAGTTTCTTGAGTTCCACGCTTTCGTACATCTGTCCCAGTAGGCCATCACTCAACAAAATCACGTGAATCCGATATTTGTCGGCGAGGTAAAACGCAAGTTGGGTGAGCTCAAACCCTTCTTGTGCTGAGAAGGGGGCAAGAACTATGTTCTTGTACCCGCCGTGGGCGCAGCGTGTTGCCAAGAGATAGTCCATCTGTGAATGCTGTGTGCTGCCGGCCCCAGGCCCTCCCCGTTGCACATCGACGATGACGCATGGCAATTCCATGGATGCGATCCCTGAAATCCCTTCCTGCATCAGACTAAAGGCGGTGCTGGCTGTGGAGGTCATGGCCCTTACACCCGTAAGAGCGGCTCCACAAACCATATTTATAGAGGCAAATTCGCTCTCAGCCTGTACAAAGGTCCTGCCGAGCTCTGGAAATTCTCTTGCCATAAATTCTATCAACTCGTTCTGTGGTGTTATGGGATAACCGAAATAGTGTGTGCAGTCTGCATAGATGGCACCATAACCAATTGCTTCATTTCCACTGATTAATGCCTTTTCGACCATCGTTAATATCTCCTATAGGTTGTAAGAGATCCTCTTTGAATCCATTTCTGTCTTCTCCCATATCCGAAGGAAGGGCTCAAAGTACCTCGTATACCTCAATAGCTATGTCTGGGCACAGAAAACCGCAGGCGCCACAACCGGTACAATCATCTTGGTTCACAAAAACGGGAAAATTATACCCAGTACTATTTAGTTCTTCCCCCATGACCAGACATTCCTTGGGACACGAATCGACACAGTATGAACACGCCTTGCAGAATTCTTTGTTGATCTCAACCTCTATAACCTTCTTTTTCTTCTCCATTTTTACCCCCCAACATGTTCATTTCTTTTGTGTTCTCAACTATTACGTCTCTACCTGATACTGAATCTTTGTTTCGTCCACGTTCTTGAATTCACCTAGGGGATACTCGGCAAACATATGTTTTTCAAACCATTTCCTCGCATCTGTCGGCCTCATCTTTAATAAGGGGGGACACGCGGAGAGAATTTCCACAAAGCCGTAGCCGATGTTGTCTATCTGCTTCTGAAAGGCGGTTCTCACAGCCTTTTTGGTACGTTTATATTGAGCGATGGTATTTACTGCACAGCGGGCTGAATATGCAACACCTGCTAAACCAGCCATGAGTTCTGCAACATGAATTGGAAACCCGCCGGTATCAGGGCTCCTGCCACTGGGTGTTGTGGTCGTAGTTTGTCCGATTAGGGTAGTTGGAGCCATTTGCCCCCCGGTTGTGCCATAACCGGCATTGTTAAAGAATATTGTTGTTAATTTCTCGCCACGGACCGTAGCATTTATCAAATCACCCATCCCAATGGCTGCCAGATCGCCATCGCCCTGAAGGGTAAATACTATTGCTTTTCCATCAGTCCCCCGTTTTATTCCTGTGCCTAGAGCCGGGGCTCGTCCATGCAATGCCGTAGTAAGGTCAAATTTCGATGCTGACATAACAAGCATGCTGTGGCAACCGACCCCGCCAACAGCTATAGTCTTCCCGACAATCCCAAGGTCATCTATCACCTCTCCTATTATTCGCGATATTGTTCCGTGTTGGCAACCAGCGCAAAGGGGTGACCCTGCAATCATAAAGCACTTTGGCCGTCCGCTTATCAGCCTCCTCAAATCTTTGTTGTTATCTTCCATCTTTCTCCCCTTACTTACCTCCCTTTGAAGTACGTCTTCCTCTAATAACAAAATACAGAACACCCTTAGGGGCGAGGCCGAAATAACTTCCTCATTTGTACATCTCATCTTCAGGCCATCTTTGACCGATCTTCAAACACAAAATCCTCGAAATAGGTAAGACTATTCCTGTGGTTTTGTGTTTTCAGATCGAACAAATC
>DAOWME010000140.1 GCA_030643245.1 Deltaproteobacteria bacterium | reverse complement strand
TACCTAGTGTCCATCCATAAATGGACTTCTTGAGAAAAGGGCACGAGTTGGTTTCCAATTCAGAAATGAGCAATTTTTTCTCTGAGCAAGGCCGCACGACGGTTTGCGCCGAGGCGTACATGGTCGTACGTCGCAGGCGGAAACCTGAGGAGAACGCAGCTCAGGGGAAAAAGGGCCATTTCTGGATGGAAACTACCTAAGATAGTGAGCAAGAAGGAGGTGGTATTCCGCGTCACTTGAACGGGTATCCATGACTCACATTACAGAGAACATCATAAAACCTTTTACATTACAAGTGTCAATATGGTATTCTTTTTATAACTGTGTCTTCACAAAGTGTCGGGGTACGGTCAGCGAGAATCCAAGCGCCCCTTTAGGGGCAACAGTAATCTACCCAGAGTTTATATGGAAACAATCAATACTTTCATGCTGCGTTATGTCTGCTGGACATTGGAAGTATTGCGAAGCCACAAAATAAGGGACGAGGCTGAAATAACTTCCTCAAGTTGGCGCTCAGATTTAGGTTAGATTTGTTCGATCTGAAAGCGCAAAACCGGAGGAATAGTCTGACCTATTTCGAGGATTTTGTGCTTGAAGATCGGTCAAAGCCTGTCCTCGACCCCGATCGGGGGATGGCCTGAAGATGAGATGCACAAATGGGGAAGTTATTTCAGCCTCGTCCCTAAGTGTTTATGGAGACCACACAGATGGAAGAAAAGAGCAAGAGAGGGTCAACAATAGCCATACTTACAGGTGGTGGAGATGTGCCGGGGCTTAATCCCTGCATTAAGACCCTGGTTTATCGTGCGCGTTTTGAAGGCATTAAGGTCATCGGAATTAGAAGGGGCTGGGCCGGTATTCTAGAGTACAACCCGGATGATCCCGGGACAACGCCCAAGTGTATCCAGGAACTGGAAACAGCAGAAGTAAGAACCATAGACCGTTCCGGAGGCACATATCTACACACATCTCGAACCAATCCCAGTGCTGTGAGAAAGAAGGATGTACCGGATTTTTTAAAGGAAGCGTTCAAGAAAGGGAAACGAGATTTCACAGACCATGTCTTGAAAAATCTGGATCTTCTTAAGATCGATGCCATTATTCCCATTGGGGGCGATGATACCCTCAATTTTGCGGAGAGGTTAAGCAGGGAAGGATTTCCTGTAATTGCCATCCCCAAGACAATGGATAATGACGTCTTTGGAACAGACTATTGCATCGGTTTTTCCACAGCCATTGCCAGAAGTGTCAGTTTTATACATTCATTGAGAACCTCTACCGGTTCCCATGAGAGAATCGCCGTTATTGAGCTATTTGGCAGGTATTGTGGTGAAACATCCTTGATAGCCGCATATCTGGCGGGCGTGGAGCGTGCCCTTATCCCCGAGGTTCCCTTTGATCCAAAGAGGTTGGCAGAGCTCATCATGAAAGATAAAAGGGCCAATCCCAAAAATTATGCCATGATCACTATTTCGGAAGGGGCAAAGATGGTAGGGGGTGACATGTTTCTCTTCGGAGAATCCGATGCCTACGGTCATAGAAGATTGGGGGGGGTCGGGGAGGAAACCGGGGCCGTTCTGAAGGAACTCACAGGAGAGGATGTGCTCAATCAGCGGCTTTCCTACCTAATGCGGAGTGGAACGCCTGACTCCCTCGATTTGATGGTTGCTGTTAATTTTGCCAATATGGCGATAGACCTTTTCCAAAAGGGTGCTTTTGGGCGCCTTATTGCACTGAACAGGGGAATATACACAGATATTCCCCTAAGTATTATTACCTCGGGCCAAAAAAGGGTAGATATCCGAGAACTCTACGATGTGAACGAGTATAAACCCAGGGTCCGTCATGTTGTTGGCAAGCCCATGTTCTTGTATTAGGGACGTGGCCGCGTTCACTCCTCTCCCCCCTGCAGGCGTTTCATGGCCTCTGTGAAGCGCAACATGGTTTTGGAAAGGGCCCCACGGGGTATCATAATTTCGATCAGCTGAAATTTACCTCGATCTGCGGTGGCCCGGGTCAATGCCTCCTGCAGTTCTCTCCGGGTTCTTACCCTTATCCCTGTGCCGCCGAGACCCTCCGCCATCTGCGCAAAGCCCCACTCATCCCGCTCGTTGAATTTCGATTCGGGTTGGAAGGTCCGCAGCATCTCCCAGCTGCAGTTGTTGAATAATAGGACAATGGGGTCCCAGCCGTAACGGCGGCAGTTGCCCAGTTCCCAGCCGGTCATCTGGAAAGCGCCGTCACCCACCAGGACCAACGGACGACGGCCTGTAGCCACTTGTATGCCGAGTCCCGCGGGAACTCCGAAGCCCATACTGGCGTAATAGCCCGGCGCCACCAAGTCCGTGTTCTCCATGTCCAGGGCTGTGAACATGCAATCCCCAACATCGACGGCCATCGGCATGCGGCCCACTCTGTCCATAAGGTCATTCACACCTTTGGCGATGTCCGTGGGTGTAACGGGCTGGTCATCCGCTTTGAGGCCACGGGGATAAACCGGTTTCGGAGTTCCTTTTGCGTCGGCGCGATCCTTGAGCCGCTCCAGCAAGGCGTCCACCAGGGAGTTCAATGGGATATGGGGGTAGGTATGATAGCCAAGGCTTACGCAGCCCTCAAGGGCTTGGATGCTTCTGCGCAGGTCGATTTGCTGTTCCGACACGCCAAGGTTCGTATCGGACAGGATAACGCCCAAAAGTAGCAGGGCATCGGACTCTTCAACGAGACGGGTTATCTCCGCCGTGCCCGCCATACCCATGTAAGTGCCGAGCAGAGGCGCGTCGGAATCGGCAAGGAGTCCTCGGCCCATAAAGCCCGTTACCACGGGAAGTCCTAGTTTGCGAGCCATTTCCGCGACCTTGTCTTCCAGGTTGTAACGACGGATCTCAACACCCACCATCAACACTGGGGATCTCGCTTTGGCCAAGCGCAGCAGGATCTCATCAACGCAGGCCTCAAGTGCATCGGGATCGGGGGGAATGGGTTTAACGGGCGTCACGGGTCGGCAGGGTTCAAAAACCTTGTCGCGCGGCAGTTCAATATAGACCGGTCGGGAATCTGTACGGCAACTGGCCAAAACCCTTGCGATATCCTCAGGGGCTCGGCGTAAATCGTCGAGTCTTGTTTGATCGCAAGTGACTTCCTTGTATATCTCAAATTGAGAGTCCACGGTCTTCGCCTGGTGGTGGAGCAGAAGACCGGCATGACTTTCGCCCTCGCCCGGGCCACCGGAGATAACAACCACCGGGGATTTTTCAGCATAGGCGGCCGCCACCGGATTGACCATATTCAGCGCTCCGGCCCCATAGGTTACGCTCGCTACGGAAATGGCGCAGTTAAACCGCGCGGCCGCATCCGCTGCAAAGCCAACGGCCGGCTCATGGCTCAGAGTGTAAAGGGGAAGAATGCCCGATTCTTCGATTACCTTGAAAAATGCAAGAACGAAATCACCGGGAATCCCGAATATTTGTCTTGAGCCGTGGTCTTTCAACGCGTGAAGCAGCGCTTCTGCCGTGTTCATAATAACCTCCTCCCTGCCAGGCACACTTGGTGTCTCTCAAATCGAGGATCAGGTGGCTAGGCCACCTGATCCTCGATCCACTCTTTTCAACTCTTTTACTACAAAATCATAGGGTTCGTCAATCATTTCAAAAACAATTTTTAACTTGATTTTATAACCTTAATTATATATAGATAGTGACTGATCGAAACCTAGAAAAGCCTCAAGTTAGCGCCCTTCGGGCGAGCTGTTAGCTGTTAAGCCGTTGAGGCTGTTTGACTTATTAGGGACGGGGACGAAATAACTTCTAAGTCTGACCTGTCTGCGTGCTACGCACAGGCAGGCGCAGAGATTGCGTGAAATAGCAATTTATGGATGGGCACTAGACTACCAATATCTATGGGACTTGTAAAGACCTTTAGCGGCAGAGATGGCACGGATAAATTTGCCCATGCCTTTCTGACGCGGATGAATAGTCCCCCTCCGTATTCAACGGGACGCGATGGATAATAACATTTTCCATCTTCCTAAAAAATCCGGGCAAGAGTAACGAAGGGCCATCAGTAATTTGCCCTGAGTAATTGAGAAGTTGTGACTTTTTTTCTTGACAAACATTGATAGCTCTTTTACATTTACAAACTCATTTTGGAAAAAAGTGCGATCTGTGCAGTTACACATACCTAGCGTCTTGAAGTGTCTACGATGATTCAGATAACAGGATTGCGTTAAGCGCCGGCTGCTTGTTTCGTTTGCTTGTTATACGTAAGGACCTGGACAACATCCAAATATACATAAAAGACGTATAAACCCATTACACATACAACATTATGACAGATTGTAGTTCATAACAAGCAAACGAAATAAGTAGCCGGCAAGCGGTAAACCTGACCAACTGCACAGGTCGAAAAAGTGTGACAACCAGTTCTATTTGCATATCATTAATTTTTAACGATTTAGCAGTTTTTAAGCATTTCAACACAGGAGACTTCGATGACTCTCAATGAAATACTGGACATGTTGTATAGTACGCTCCAGACAACAGGGATATATAACCTTCAGTGGAAACTCCTTATTATGTGGGGTGTGGGCTGTCTCTTCGTATATCTCGCGATCGTAAAAAAATATGAGCCTCTATTGCTTCTCCCCATAGGGTTCGGAATCTTTATCGTCAATTTCCCCCTGGTTCCCCTCATGGGCCACTCTCATGGTCACCCCCAACTCCTCCAGGTGTTTTACCACTATGGTCTCAAATGGGAGGTTATGCCCTGCCTTATCTTTTTGGGTTTAGGGGCCATGACCGATTTCGGTCCCCTTATCGCAAATCCTAAAACCCTGTTCATCGGCGCCGGCGCACAGTTAGGAGTTTTTATCACTTTTACCGGTACTGTTCTGGTTGGCTTCACGCTCAAGGAAGCTGCCTCTGTGAGCATCATTGGAGGCGCTGATGGTCCCACAACCATTTACTTAACCCAGCACCTTGCGCCCCATCTCCTCGGGCCAAATGCGCTGGCAGCCTATTCGTACATGGCAATGGTTCCTCTCCTCCAACCTCCTATTATGAGACTCATGACCTCTCCAGCGGAGAGAAAGATCCGCATGCGTCAGTTGCGACAAGTTTCAACACGAGAGAAAATCCTTTTCCCCTTAATAACTTCAGGTATAATTGCGCTCCTCGTTCCTAGTGTCATCCCTTTGATGGGCATGTTTATGCTCGGCAATCTGATGAAAGAAAGCGGTGTTGTGGGGAGACTAACAGAGACAGCCCAGGGTTCGCTCATGAATATTGTTACCATACTCTTGGGCATTTCCGTAGGGGCTACAATGCAAGCGGACAAATTCCTGAGCTGGAAGCCGCTTTTCATCTTCGGTTTGGGCCTTTTAGATTTTGCAGTCTGTACCATAGGTGGGATCTTGACTGTCAAGATTATGAACATGTTCCTTAAAGAAAAGATCAATCCTCTTATCGGCGCAGCCGGGGTTTCTGCAGTCCCAATGGCAGCACGGGTTGCTCAGACTGAAGGTATAAAATATGACAGATCGAATCACCTTCTGATGCACGCGGTAGGACCGAACCTCGCAGGCGTCATAGGCTCAGCGTCGGCAGCAGGGATGTTTATTGCCATGTTTGACTGAGGGTATGGTTTCCTTGAGAAAACCCTCAGATCAAGTGATACATAACGTATATCTAAATTACATTGGAGAAGGGTTGAGAATGAAGAATTACGTGCTTATTATCTTGATTGTAGTGCTGTTTTTCCCGATTTACTCGATTGCCGAAGATTTTTTGGGAGTTCCCGTTATCCATGAAGGAAGGACTATCAAAAAAACCGGCGACCGATTGGAATTGAAGGTTAATTTATCTCATGATGAGGTAGTTACATTTTATAGGGATACGTTGGAAGGCCTTAAGGACATCAAGTTTCGTGAGTGGAGAGATGCCACCTATATTGAAGACGATGGGAGTCGACCCTGGCATTCCATCACCATATCAAAAAGAACAGGAAAGGAAACCACCATTACTATAGTGAAGGACAACTGGACTTGGATAATCGGGACCCTTGTCCTCAGGTATATTGGGGTTTTTGTGGTACTGACGTTCCTGTTCCTTGGAATGTACATCTCGGGAAAAATCATATCCGGTCTGGTCAAAAGGACTGAGGCAAGAAACGCGGCCGGCTGAAGTCAAATCATCTTCCTCAAACGGTTTCGTAGTCCTGTCGTGGATAGTCTTTTTATCCCGGTAAACACTCAACTGGTGTGCCCCTAGGAATTTCCCTCCCCCTAACCCCTCCCACCAGGGTTCTTCTGGTCTGACAGGTTCAAGAGCGTAATCTCCACTGTTATTTTCAACCATATGAACGAACAACAAGGGAAAGGATACCCCGTGCCGTGTATTTGGCCAAAGACTTTTATCCTGAGCGGACATGAAAAAGGAAAGATGGCAAATTGATTACCACAGATTAGACATCAGGGAGGTTCTGGACACTATACCCATAGGAGTGGCACTCATTGGCCTTGACCTTCGCATTCATACCATGAATCGCTTTATGGAGGCCATTACCGGCGTCGATCGAGAAGATGCCTATGGTGTTCCTTGCCGGTATATCTTGAGAAACAACCTCTGTACGAAGAAATGCCCGGCTACAGAGAATTTGGGAAAGGAAGACTCCATCAGCGTAGAAGGGGATATCATCAACATGGCCCGGCAGAAGATACCTGTGATGATCAATGTCTCGGAATTGCAGAACGTTGATGGACAACATGTTGGATTCATTGAAACAATTGAAGACATATCTCTGGTAAAGGAAGTTGATCAGAAAATCCAGGACCCCTACCATCACTACAATATTATTGGACAAAGCCCTCAGATGGAAGAGATATTCAGTACACTGCAACTCATCTCTCAAACTGATTCTTCGGTCTTTATAACCGGCGAAACCGGAACTGGAAAGGATTTGCTGGCAGAGGCGATACATCACTCTTCCAGTCGGGCCAATGGACCTTTCATTAAGATCAATTGCGGTGCTTTGCCTGAGAACCTTTTGGAATCTGAGCTGTTTGGACACAGGCGCGGGGCATTTACGGGGGCGATTGAAGACAAACCCGGACGATTCCGTCTGGCTAACAACGGAATTATCTACCTCACGGAAATAGGCGATCTTCCATTACCTCTCCAGGTCAAATTGCTGACGTTCCTTGATGATAAGGAGTTTTACCCCCTCGGTAGTAACAAACCGGTGAAATCGAACGCCAGAGTCATAGCTGCTACGCACAGGGACCTAGATGAAATGGTGAGGCAGAGGACGTTTCGACAGGACCTGATGTTTCGTCTGAAGGTTGTCCAGATTGAATTACCCCCATTGAGGGAGAGGGGGGACGATATCAGGCTCTTGATGAATCACTTTGTCCAGCACTTCGCCAAGACTTTTAATAAACGGATAAAAGGATTTTCCTCCGATGCTATCCCGGTTATGTTGAATTATCCGTATCCCGGCAATGTTCGGGAGTTGAGAAACATAATAGAATTTGCCGTCAACCTGTGTCAGGATGACACGATTCGTTCTGCCCACCTCTCCTCATACTTGAATGAATCTTTGGCCGTTAACAAACCGAAAACCGTTGATAGGATAAGCCATCCTTATTATACGCCGAACCCCTTTCTGAAGAGAAGGTCTCTCCCCAAAGGTGCCAACCCATTCGATTGGGATGAGATGGAGAGGCATATGATTATAGAAGCCCTTGCCCAATCCAGAGGAAATCGCACGGGTGCCGCCAAGCTGTTGGGGTGGGGTAGATCCACATTTTATCGAAAGATGAAGAAGTACCGGGTTGGGTAGAGGGTTTAGCCCAACTGCACAGGTCGAAAAATTTCAAGCTGTGCAGTTGGTCAAGTTTACCGCTTGCCGCCTACTTGCTTCGTTTGCTTCTTATGAACTACAGTCTTGCATAAGGCTGAATGTGTAATGGGATGAAAAGTCTCGTATGTCTATTTTAAAAGTTGGCC
>DAOWME010000171.1 GCA_030643245.1 Deltaproteobacteria bacterium | reverse complement strand
CATCCCCTGAAGTAGCTATCATTCCACCCACCAGAGCGCCAAAGCTGATCATGCCGTGTACGTATAGACTCACATTCATGAAAGCGCCGAGGCAGCCTGGTGTTGAGCCGAGGAATGAGGCAATTGTATACTGCCTCAACTTCCCGCCCTTCATGATGTCAGACATCCTTCTTTTCGTGGCTGTGTCAAGAAAATCCACCAATAGCATCATCACGAACACAAAGACGGTGATCATCAGTGCGTGTTTTAAAATACCATAGATTTCCATTTTTACATACTCCGATTTTACTCTGTGTGAGCCGGATCAATGAGGAACCCCCCTCACGCATAGTATGCCCACTGTAACAGGGGAATGGAGACGCGACGGCATGACATAATGAGCTGATGGATTTGTACGCTTTTGTCACTTTTGGTCGACTATTCCACTATGCATAGAGCCAATCCTGTTCCGTGATGCACCACCTTGTCTGTGACACTGCCCATAAGAAATCTTCGCATATTGGAAAGGCCTCGCCGCCCCAAAATCATTACCTGATATCCACCATTCTGGGCCTCGTCCAGTATACTCTCAGCCACATCAGTAAATTCAGGTGTAGCCTTTGTTTCTATCTGTTGGGGGTTTATACTACTTTTAACAAGAGTATCTCTTGCTGTTTTGAAGACTGGTTCTATTTTGAGTTTCTGATTGTTCAACCACTTGTCGATAATATCTTCTCTCTTTGCCTGTTCCTGTCCGGAGAGGATGTGGCCTTCTTCCCATAACCCTGCGGGTACTTCTGGTAAAACATGAAATAAGGTAATCTTTAAATCACTATTCCCGGAAAAGAACTTGCCAACAAATTCAACAGCTTTTAAAGAATCTTCTGAGCCATCAATGCCAACTAAGACATTTTTCATTGATCTACCTCCTCAAATATTTGTTGGTGTAAGTTCTCAAAGACTGCAGTAAATTCTCTTACGCTTACATGGTGGGGTAAATTTTCGATTGTCACTACGAAAAGCCTAGGCTATTAATGAAAGAGGTTTTGAAATAACTCCTTATTGTCTGTTTATAGCATTAGGTGTTTGGTAGTGTCAACTGATTAATAAATGAGTGTGTGGAGAAAGATGACTGGGGGGATTTGGGTAGTATAGTGCATACTAAGCCAACCGTTAATCGTCCGGCTACATATTATAAGGCTCATGAGAGTGAGGTGCCACTCTATTGGAAGAAGTATCGATGAGTTGTGATCCATTCGAGTGCCCATGACAAACGTCGTCAAAAACGTATAGAGCGTGAGTTGAAATCAGAGAGAAAAGGCTTGGAGGGTCAATCTGCTAGGGCCTGTAAGTTGACATACTTTTGTCTGGCCGATGCTGAAGTTGCGGCTAAACGGCTACTGAGAATAGCCCCCCCGACAATGGCTTAAAAGCATAATTCAAATGAGTTTCAAAATTTCTAACGAAGGGATTGCAGAAAAGGGTCATTTCTGGATGGAAACGTTGGGGGGGGGAGACAACGATTTAGCCGGAGGTCATTGATCTCAAGTCGATCCTTGCTTCGTACTGGCTGGCATCGGGTCCTCTTGAAATAACAAAACCCAATTTTTTGGCCAAAGCGAGCATATTTTTATTTTCAGCCAATATCGCTCCCCAAACGGATTCCATGCCCCGCTCCCTGGCAATGGCTATAAGGCGCTCCATCAAGGTGACGCCGATCCCCTTTCCCTGGCAGGAATCGGCTATCACAACAGAAAATTCAGCCTTCGTGCCTTCCGGGTTACCCATGAGACGGGCCACTCCAAGCAGTTTTTCCGTTGATTCGGCCCTATCTATAGCAACGAGAGCGATGTCACGATCATAATCAATCTGGGTGAAACGCGCCAGCATCTTTGGCGGAAGGGATTTTATGGGACTGAAGAACCGATAGTAGATGGTCTGTGGAGACAGATTATTAAAGAGGTCTTGTAGAAGTGTTGAATCTTCAGGCTTGATGGGGCGAACAAAAAGCCGAACGCCTGCTTTCGTGGTCGTGGTCATCTCATACTCATTGGGGTAAGGGCTGATGACGAGATGATGGGGCGCAATGACATCTGACGGTTTGATAATCACCCTTGCGTCCACCGCGCACGCCCTATCTTCCAGCAAGATCATGGGATTGATATCCAGTTCCGCAATCTCAGGGAAATCTGTAACCAACTGGGAAAGGCGAACCAAGACCTCTTCAAGCAACGCCAGCCTCGCAGGAGGCCGATTGCGATAGCCTCTCAGCATCTGATAAACCCGTGTACCCTCTATGAGCCTCCGGGCCAGCAACCGATTCAATGGAGGGAGGGCAATGGCCAAGTCTCTCATGATTTCGGTCATAATGCCCCCCATGCCGAAGAGTATCACAGGACCAAAATCAGCATCCATCTTACTTCCCAGAATAAGCTCGTAGTCCGGGTCTATAAACATGGGTTGGACCGTGACACCCAAGAGCTCGGCTTTTGGTGCATAGGTACGCGCGTTCGCCATGATTTTCGAAAAAGCATCACTAACATCCTTTTCGCGTCGGAGGTTAAGTTTTACCCCGTGAACATCGGACTTATGAAGAATATCACGGGAATTAACCTTCATGACGACGGGATACCCCATGTCTTGGGCCAGTTGTATAGCCTTATCCGGAGAGTCCGCAACGGCCGTCCGATTCACGGGGATACCATATGCCTTTAAAAGCGCTTTTGATTCGGCTTCAGTGAGAAGGGTATTCCCTTCTTTCAAAGCTTTCTCTATATTCTCCCTTGCACTGGAACGGTCAAATTTGAGGGCGACAGGTAGTTTCGAGGGCACCTCATACAACATTTCCAGGTTGCGTTTATATGAGTACATATGCTTGAAGGCCGCAATCGCTCTTTCCGGTGTTTCATAGGTAGGGATACCGGCCTTGTTGAGGACTTGACGTCCTTCTTCTGCGTTTTCTCCCCCCATCCACACGGCAAATATGGGAGGATGCGGTTTGCCGCTCAAAAGCTCCAAGACAATCTCGGACACGGCAAGTGCATGCCCCATGGACTGAGGGACAAGAATGATTACCAGCGCCTTGATCTCCCTAGCCGAAAGACAGACTTCTATTGACCGTTGCCACCGTTCGGGCGATGCGTCCCCCAGGATATTAATGGGATTTCCTTTACTCCAGAATGGTGGGAGGAACTCATCTAACTTCTTCATGGTCTCCGGGCTGAGAGGGACCGGTTCAAGACCATAGAAGGCCAAGACGTCAGCGGCCATAACGCCCGGCCCTCCTCCGTTCGTAATGATGGCAAGGCCGGGGCCGGTGGGAAGAGATTGCTTGGCCATCACTTCTGCGCAGTCAAATAGTTCCCCAACTGTTTTCACGCGCACAATACCGGCCCGCTTAAATGCCGCCTCATAAACCGCATCTTCACCAGCGAGAGCACCAACGTGGGAAGAAGCAGCCCGTGCGCCCGCCCCGGATTCCCCAGCCTTCAAAACAACGATGGGTTTCACCCGTGAGACTGCCCGCGCGGCGCTCATAAACTTCCTCATATTGGTGAGACTCTCAAGGTATAAAGCGATGCTGCTGACATCCGGGTCATCACCCATGTAATTGATCAAATCTCCATAATCTACGTCGAGCATGGAACCGATACTGACAAAATACCTGAAACCAATCCCTTCCTTCTGGGAGAGGTCAAGGATGGCCGCGCAAATTGCCCCGCTCTGCGAAATAAAAGCAAGGTTTCCCGATGGAGGCATCGATCCGGCAAAGGTTGCATTGAGCCTTGATTCGCTAGAGATAATCCCAATGCAGTTCGGACCTACAATTCGTAAGCCCCCCCTGCCCGCTTGCCCTTTGATTTCTTCTTCCAGCTTCTTACCCTCCAATCCTCTCTCTCTCCCCCCTACGGAGATAATAATCACGCCGCCTACCTTCGCCTCCACACAATCTCTGATAATGGAAGGGACCCCGATTATCGGTGTGGCTAGTATTACCAGATCAACGGGCTGTTCAATATCTGATATGGAGGGATACGTATCAAGGTCTTTTATGATTTTGTACTGTGGATTGACCGGAAAGATCTTCCCTCGATATCCGCCTTCTATCACGTTTTCTATCAGGGAACACCCGACGCTACCCTTCTTTTCGCTGGCTCCAATGACAGCAACTGAGGAAGGCTCAAAGATCTTATCGAGATTGTAGGTGCTCATAACAATTTACCCCTAGCGTTATTTTATTCTTCTCACATAATAATCATAAAGTTGATATGGTTGTCAAGAGCCCACCGTGATTTAAAAAGGATAGGCTTTTTGTGTGCCGGTACTCGATGCACCCGGGGCCTTACCTCACTTTCATCATGTTATATGGGGGGCAGGGGGGAGAGGACGGGACATTGTTGAAAAGTCCGGGATGAGAAGGGGACAATATAGTCAAAGTATTAGCGGAAGAGTATCTAGTTTCCATCCAGAAATGGCCCTTTTTCCCCTGAGCTGCGTTCTCCTCAGGTTTCCGCCTGCGACGTACGATCATGTACGCCTCGTCGCAAACCGTCGTGCGGCCTTGCTCAGAGAAAAAATTGCTCATTTCTGAATTGGAAACCAACTCGTGCCCTTTTCTCAAGAAGTCCATTTATGGATGGACACTATCTAAAATTACAGGGGTTCAAAGTATATTATGGTGTTACAGTCGGCACGGTCATGCCGTGGTGGAAAATATAACCTACTACAAGGGCAACAGGTAGAATAAAGAGAAAGAGCGCTATGAAGTATATAAAGACCATCTTCCCGAATTTAGCCTCAGCGAGTTTCTTGAAATCTGTAATGATCCCTATACTTACGAAGGTGAGCATGAAAAAGAGCTTTCGCATACCTTTTTCAACAGGCACAGCCCCCACTTTTGCGGAATCGGTCAAGTCCGGTGCCAAGAATAGTATCCCAAGATAAGCAAACCACGTAAAGAAGTACCCCAGGACGAATTTTGGGAACCTGTGCCAGACCTCTGATGCCGGTACGTGTTCTCCCGGTATTCGGTCTATTTTATATACCCAAACGAGTGCCAGCACAAAGGCCCACAGCCCAATGAACATATCAATCCAGATTTTGGTCATGATGGCACTTGTGGTTATCCAGCCTTCCTCCCATTTTGTGCCGTCAAGGTTCTCTTTTCTGTTCCGCATGAGTTCATCCATTACTGCACCGGCGGCAGCATCAGCACCATCTGTTTTTACGGACATGCCCATGGAAGCACCCGCCACAATAGGTTCATTTATTAGGGTGGCGGTAAATAGAGGCGGTAGGATAACAAGCTCTATGACCGCATAAACCACAATCAGGGTAGATACCATTACAGGGATCAAAGGTTTTGCCCTGACCGCCCCTCCAGTAGCCACAGCAGCGGAAACCCCGCAGATGGATATACCAGAGGATAGAACCGCTGCTGTTTTTCGCGGTAATTTGAAGAACTTCCTTGCAAGTAGATACGTTCCAGGCCAAAATATTAGATATGCCACTATAGTTGCAGCTGCCCCGGTAATTGCCAGTTCAAAGACAAAATCTGCGGCCTTCATGGCCATGTATCCCACCTTAACTCCGAGAAAGACGATTGCGGTTTTGATGAACCATTCCGGTTTAGCTGCTTCACTTAAAAAGGCGGCAAATTTTTTAAAAAAGTTTCCGATGATGAGCCCGACAAGTAGGGCCAATATATATGACCCGCCACCTCCCAGAGAAAGGCTGTAAGATAACCCATATTGAGCTCGATTCGTTATATTAGCTGCCAGGAATACATGATGCCCTGCGACCCAGACAGCATATGTAATTATGAAGATAATCGTCCATCCTGCTAAATATTTTTTCACATTCCATTTCATTGATGCTGCGCCGATACACGTAGCAATGGTAAAAATAATATAGGTTGCCGCGAGACTACCCATCGGTCCCAGGCTTTGATAAACTTTACCTAGGGGGTTAAGACCTTTAACAAGCGGTACGGTGCCGCCCCACTTGGACGGATAGGTTACCCAACCGACAAGATCGACCCCTGTTACAGAAAGTAACCCCAGGAAGAAAAAAGCGAGTCCCAACCACACAGACCACCAGTCTTCCTGGGTACGCATCCCTGAATACCATCTTCTGTTTGTTAACGCTTCCATGGTAATCGTTTTGTATCCTTATAATCCATCATTTCGGCCACGTCCCTTAGTCTTTAATAATCATCCCTCTATGAATCTATAATTTCGACATTTTTCAACTATCCACTTCGATTATCCTGTTGAAATAATGCTGTGCATACTGTCGCATCCACTGAGGGAAAGTTGAATTGTCAAAAGTCATAAGCACTCTCATCTTTTCGTTTGTTTTACAATATATCTTCTGTTTAATAAGTTTTCTGAGCTCAGCATCCAAGATTTCAAGGGTTTCAGCTGCTACACTCAGGATTTCATTCCTGGCGATCCAATTATTGCCATCATGAGTAATGATTACCTCAACCATACACCTAACCCTCACTAGTTTCCATCCAGAAATGGCCCTTTTTCCACTGAGCTGCGTTCTCCTCCGGTTTCCGCCTGCGACGTACGACCATGTACGCCTCGGCGCAAACCGTTGTGCGGCCTTGCTCAGAGAAAAAATTGCTCATTTCTGAATTGGAATCCAACTCGTGCCCTTTTCTCAAGAAGTCCAGTTCTGGATGGAACCTCGCTAATTTAAAATATAGATATTGACAAGTATTCCAAATACTAT
>DAOWME010000216.1 GCA_030643245.1 Deltaproteobacteria bacterium | reverse complement strand
GGCCAACTTTTATAATAGACATACGAGACTTTTCATCCCATTACACATTCAGCCTTATGCAAGACTGTAGTTCATAAGAAGCAAACGAAGCAAGTAGGCGGCAAGCGGTAAACTTGACCAACTGCACAGCTTGCAACTTGTTAAAAATTTAGGCATCCTTCATAAAAGTTATAAAGTAGTTTACACTTTCTAATAAAAAAACGGTCTCGGCATAATTTCAAAAGTGTAAACTGATGTATGAAGGATGCCAAAATTTAGTGGTAGTTGTTTACCTGTCCTTAAAAACAGGCTTCCTCTTCTCCAGAAATGCGGTTACACCTTCTCTCACATCCTCTGTCCCAAAGAGAAAGGGCATACTATCGAGAGCATAAGTGATCTCCTCTCCACCGATGTGCCTGTTAACTGCAGATTTTGCTAACAGTATAGCAAGCAATGGCTTTTCTGCGATCTTTCCGGCCATGGTCATAGCCTCGTCCATAAGCTTCTCAGATGGGACAACCTTGCTCACCAGGTTCAGGCGAAGAGCCTCTTCAGCGGATATTGGTTCCCCGGTCATACACATCTCTTTGGTTTTGGACATCCCGATTATCTGCTGTAGCCGAACTATGGCAAAACCGGGGAGCAACCCCAAATTTATTTCAGGGACGCCAAACTTTGCCTTTTCTGAAGCAATGCGGATATCACAACTGATAGCCAATTCGAGACCACCACCCAAGGCAAGACCGTTTACAGCAGCTATCACAGGCTTTGATACGTTCTCTCCAATGGTCAGCGCCTGAAAGACATCATTTAGAAAGGCCTTCGCACCCGCAGGCGAAAAATCAAACCCCGTGATATCCGCCCCGGCACAAAAGGTCCTTCCTGCTCCAGTTATAACGGTTACCTTTATATCATCATCCTTCTCCACCTCTTCGAAGGCCTCTTTCAGACCCTGCCTGATCCCCGGACTTAGTGCATTTAGCTTTTTCTGGTCATCAAGGGTCAGTACGGCAACCCGGCCATCCTTTTCGTATAAAACATCATCAAACTTCATAACAACCTCCTTAATTAGTGTCCATCCTGACATTGCGGTTTTCCGCAATCTTTACATCAGCTTGCCCCACACAATCCCTTGATCTGGTAAAAAAATTACGCATTTCTGGGCATCCTTCATTTACCGGTTTACACTTTTCAAGGATGCGGACGCTAATAGACAAATTCTGGGCTGATGAAAATTGTCCATCACTATGCTTTTTGGTTTCAGGTGTCAGGAAAGAGAAGCACAAGGCCGATCTTGTTCCCACGCTCCAGCGTGGGAACAGATACCAAAATGAGCAGAAGCCATTAGCACTATGCGAAGTTTTAATTTGAATTCCCACGCTGGAGCGTGGGAACAAGGGACGATGGAACAACTGAAATGCGAGAACTCAAGGAATTACATTCCCGCAAACAATTAGGGACGAGGCCAAAATAACTTACCCATTTGTGCATCTCATCTTCAAGCCATCTTTGCCCGATCTTCAAGCACAAAATCCTCGAAATAGGTCCGACTATTCCTGCGGTTTTGCGCTTTCAGATCGAACAAATCTAACCTAAATCTGAGCGCCAACTTGAGGAAGTTATTCCGGCCTCGTCCCTTAGCATATATCACAGCGCATGGAACCATCCCCGTATTTCTGAATTGGAAACTCGCCAATGCCCATTTTCTCAAGAGCACATTTAGGGATTAGCGCTCGCTATTTCTTGCGCTGTGGTATAGGCGCTTTCCAGACTTCAACAGACAGGTTGCTCTCCCAATCTATCCTCAGAGGACCGCCGATAGAAGGCTCAACCCCCATTGCTGCGCAACACCACTTTTTACAAAGGCCATATTGAGAAATAAGCTGCCTGCTATAAACCAGATTCCCTGTAAAACTCTCTGCATCCTGTTTGGCCAGCCATAGTACGGCTAAAGCGAAATGCTCACGCGGTTCCCATGTGGCAATAGCCTCCGGATCGTTTTGGTAAAGCTGACGATTCCCCTCGGTATCAATCCCACCGGTGGGAGCTACACAATTTACAGCTATATTGTATTCTCGCACCTCAGCAGCCAGACTTAATGTGAAATAGTCGATAGCTGCCTTTGAGGCCGAATAGACAGCCATGTTTGGAGCAGGACCACGACCCGCAGGGGAGGAGAGATTAACAATCGAGCCACTACGCTTTTCAATAAGTATAGGCAGGAAGTGTTTGCACATAAGGAAAGTCCCACGTGGATTTACTGACATTACTTGATCCCATCGTTGAGTGGGGATCTCCCATGCTGGAGCATTGAATGTTACTGCAGCATTGTTTACGATGACATCCACAGTACCATAAGTCTCCAAGACCTTGTTCTTTAGCTCTACAATTGCTTCCTCCTGACGAAGGTCCAACTTGAACGGAATCGCCGTACCCCCTTCCTCCTTTATGGCATCCACCACAGTGTGAATGGTGTCCAGCATCATGAGATCCGGCCGGGGTTCATCGGTTCTATCCGCCACAACAACCTTGGCTCCCTCCTTTGCAAAAGCCTTGGCTTGGCCGAGACCGGCCCCACGGGCAGCACCGGTCACCACCACTACTTTATCTTTGAGAGACTCCAAAACAGCCATTTGCCCTTCCTCCTTTCTTTGCAGGGAGTTAGGGTAAGATGGGTAGCAATATAATCCAAACCACAAGCATACCCCAATCCCTCAGTAAATGAATTGGATCTTACTTCTCACTAGCCTTCGTTGCTCGCGTCAATAAAGTAAAACCTTCTTGAACCACCTCCTTTCTTTGGTTGAGCACCTGAAAGGATAACCTCAGGATACCCATCTCCGGCTTGCTCTTGGATGCCCTGATGGAATCTATTTTGTATAGGCAATGTAAGGTGTCACCGATCTTAACAGGAGCCAAAAAAGAGGCCCCATCTCCTAAGTGCCCGGCGTAAGTCTCAGCACGTTCGGACATCTTGGTCTTGAAAAAGTCCGTATCCCTGGCCCATAACCCAAAGACGACAGTGAATGCAAGCATACCGGGAACCACTCTTTCCCCGAATACCGTGCTTTTGGCATACTCCGCGTCTACATATATGGGGTCATAATCACCGGTAAGACCGGCGAAATTAACGATATCGGCCTCAGTAAACGTCCGCCCTTTTATCTCCTCTCCTTGGCCCACAACAAAGTCTTCCAGATAGTATGTCTTTTCCGTATCCAGAACGAACTGGCTAATCTGCCAGGGAACCCCCGCTTTCAAGTGCAGCCTATCCCCCCCAGCCGATTCTTTCTTAACCTTGGTAGTTAATGTACCATTATATACGGAAGCTCCATCCTGGTTGACAACCTGGAAACCGGTTTTAACAAGACCAAAACCATCCTGGACCGGATCATCTACCTTGTCTGAAATTTGCCACTTGATCCTGATGCTGTCTCCTACCTTGATGGGACCTCGATAGTTGGTCTCAAAACCACAGAAGAAGGCTTCCGGAATGTCTCTTCCCACTATTTGAGGCGCAGTCTGGGATATCATCCCGGAAACAAGGCTTGAACCGAGAAGCCCATGGGCGATCCTTTCTCCATAAGGCCCCTCGGCACTAATGTGACGATCCAGATGCACAGTGGCATAGTCGGCAGTGATGTAAGCAAAGGTTGATACATCAGCCTCACCGACGGTTCGACTCAGCGTTTGTCCTTCCTGACCAATCTCATAGTCCTCAAGATAACGGAATTTTGCCTGCATAATTAACCCTCCTTTTCTTCCTGGTTCATTCATTTTTTAAAATGAGTCAACAGTTAAAATATCTAGGTCAATATCGTCCTCGCAATGGCATTCCTCTGGATTTGATTGGTACCCTCAAAAAGCTGGAGACCCTTTGCGTCCCTCATCATTCTCTCAACCGGATACTCCTCACTGTATCCATATCCCCCCAGGATATCTACAGCCTGGCTAGCCACACTCATGGCCACGTCAGTACCATAACACTTTGCCATGGTGGCAAGCTTCATAGACTCCTTTGTATGGTCTCTAACAATCGTCGCCGCCCTGTAAATCAGATGCCTGGCCGTCTCAGTCATAATGGCCATATCTGCCAACTTATGGCTTACCGCCTGAAACTCCGTTATAGGCTTTCCAAACTGAACCCTTTCCTTTGCATAGCGTACAGCATAATCCAATGCCCCCTGGGCCGTTCCAACACCTGAAGCGCCGGACAAAGTACGACCTTCATCCATAACCTTAACCACGTCCTGAAAACCTTCCCCTTCTTTCCCTATCAGGCTTTCCCTCGGCAGCCGACAGTCCTCAAAAACCGATTCGCAGTGATGAATACCTCTAAACCCCATCATCCTTCCGGTCACGCTAATCGAAAATCCCGGTGTCCCCTTTTCAACAAGAAAGGTGCTGATCCCTTTCATGCCGGCACTTGGATCCGTCATCGCATAAACCAGGGTCATGTCGGCGAAGTCCATACCGCTGTTGAAGTTCTTAACACCGTTCAAGACATATTCATTACCGTCGAAGACTGCTCTCGACCTCATGGACCCGATATCTGAACCCGCATCCGGTTCAGTCAGCGCAAACATGCAAAGCTTCTTTCCTGAAACCACGTCCGGAAAGTACTTATCCTTTTGCTCTTTAGTGGCCGATATCCTGAAACAAGATGAAAAAAGGGCGTGTCCAACTCCCAGGACAGCGCCTATTGCAGTGCTTACCCTGCATAACTCTTCCGATGCCAGGCAACATGTGAGCAGATCAGCATCTGAACCACCATACTCCGATGGATAGAATAGGGCGGGAATCCCCATTCGAGCAATGTCTTCGTAGAGGTCTCTTGGAAATAGGTCTTCCTTGTCCATCTGCTGCACTCGGGGGGCAACCTTTTCCTCTGCAAACCTCCTGAGAGTCTGACGAAACATCTCTTGTTCTTCTGATAACGTGTACGACATCTTTTCTATTCCTCCTTCATTAGGGGCGAGGCCGAAATAACTTCCTCAAGTTGGCGCTCAGATTTAGGTCAGATTTGTTCGATCTGAAAATACAAAACCACAGGAATAGTCTTACCTATTTCGAGGATTTTGTGTTTGAAGATCGGGCAAAGCCTGTCCTCGACCCCGATCGGGGGATG
>DAOWME010000178.1 GCA_030643245.1 Deltaproteobacteria bacterium | reverse complement strand
ATTCCTGCGGTTAAAATCTTCATCTTCCTTGACCTTGGAAAAAATATCTCATTTCTGGATGCACACTAAAAAAGAAATGACATGTGAAGATATGCCTTCTCTTTAAACACATATATACTAAGGGGCGAGGCCGAAATAACTTCCCCATTTGTACATCTCATCTTCAGGCCATCTTTGACCGATCTTCAAACACAAAATCCTCGAAATAGGTAAGACTATTCCTGTGTTTTTGTGTTTTCAGATCGAACAAATCCGACCTAAATCTGAGCGCCAACTTGAGGAAGTTATTTCAGCCTCGCCTATAACAGGAGAGACTTGTGAAAAGACCTGTCGGAAAACCCCCCGTTTTATTCATATTATTATCCTTATTTCTAATACTATCCATAACCGGCTGTGCAGGGACAGAAAAAAAGGTCGAGTCCTCCCTCACATTGTTCAACAAGGCCTCAGCTTACTATGAGAAAAAGAAATACTGGAAAGCGCGGGAGACCTTTCAACAGGTCAGGGACAATTATCCTTTAAGTAAATACTCTACTATTTCCGAGCTGAGAATAGCTGACTCGTATTACAACGAGGGACAATACAGCGAGGCAGTATTCCATTACGAGGACTTCAAAAAACTCCATCCCACGAATCCGGTTATCCCTTACGTAATATATCAGATCGGCATGGCTTATTTTAGCCAGATCCTCTCAGTAGACAGAGACCAGACACTTACACATAAGGCTGCCAAAGAATTCAAATACCTCATCTCCACATATCCTTCTAGTACCCATGCTGTTTCGGCCCAGGAAAAACTTGATGCGTGCAAAGAAAAGCTGTCCCAACATGAGTTTTATGTGGGCTATTTCAGTTTTAGGACAAAAAGGTACAGTGCCGCTCTCAACAGGTTCAATGGTCTCTTAAGAGATTTCCCTAAATCAAGCGTAACCGACAAGACATATCTCTATATTGGTAAAACCCATCTGTCCTTGGGCGACAAAGAAAAGGCAGGGGATTCCCTTACCTACTTGTTACGGAACTACCCGGACAGCGAATACCGCAATGAAGCTCAGGCCCTTCTCACACAGATCAAGTAGAAACGGTCTTTTGCACTATTTCATAAATGCTCTCCAAGGCCCTATCGAGATATTCCAACCTGTTTCCTCCAGCCTGAGCCATATCCGGCCGTCCACCACCCCTTCCACCAACTATTTCAGATACATCTTTTATTATATGGCCCGCATTAAGCGTGCGAGTAAGGTCCTTTGTAACCACAACAATCAGCAGGGCATTGCCATCTTTCTCTCCCGCTAGTAGTATAACCCCCGATTTCAATCGATCTCTCAATTTATCGGCGAAATCCCTTAAACCCTTAGAGCTATCTATGTCTACCTTTGCAGACAATACCTTAATCCCTTCGATCTCCTTGACCTGGTTCAAGAGATCCCCCGATTGCTTGCCAGTCAGTCTATCCTTTAAGGACTCCACATCCTTTTCCAGATCCTTGTTGTGGCGGAGCAGTTTCTCTACTTTATCTACTATCTCTTCCTTCCTCGCCTTCAGGATTGATCCAACCTCTCTCAAATCATCCTCTTCACGATTAACATACCTCAGGGCCTCCTCACCTGTTAACGCCTCTATCCTCCTCACTCCGGCAGCAATACCGGATTCGCTGGTTATCTTAAAAAGGCCAATGTCACCAGTGCGATTTGCATGGGTACCTCCGCAGAGTTCTTTACTATCTTCGGATATTTCCACAACCCTCACTTCGTCACTGTATTTTTCTCCGAAAAGGGCAGTAGCTCCGCTTTCCATGGCCTTTTTAATTGGCATTAGTCGGGTTTCAATCTCAACATTCTGTCTAATCTTCTCATTGACTAATTCCTCCACCTTCAAAAACTCACGCCTGGTTATCTGTGAAAAATGGGTAAAGTCAAATCGAAGCCTCTCAGGGGTAACAAGGGACCCCGATTGTTTTACATGGTCACCAAATACCTCTTTGAGGACAGAGTGTAGAAGGTGAGTCGCTGTATGGTTGAGGGCGACCTTTTGTCGTCTGCCTTTGTCAATGTGGAGAGACACCCTGTCTCCCTTCCTAATAGAACCTTTTTTGATTTTGCCCCTGTGAACAATCAAATCCATCACTGGTCTCAATGTATCTTCCACCTGGAAGAAAAAGAGATCATTCATAATGGAACCTGCATCTCCTACCTGTCCCCCTGATTCACCATAAAACGGTGTATTCCCCGTTACAAGTTCAACAATATCTCCCTCCTCAGCCAAGACCACATCTCTGCCGTCCTTAATGATGACCAATACAGAATCTGATATTTCAAAATTTTCGGCGCCATACCCGACAAAGAAGGACTTTACTTCATCCTTAGCCAGCTTCTTGTATATGTCAGACACCTCCTCTTCACCCGAACCTTTCCAGGACTCTCTCGCCCTCTGTCTTTGCTCATCCATGGCCTTTTGGAACCCTTGATCATCAATGGTGAACCCTTCGTCTCCTACTATTTCATGCGCCAAATCTACTGGAAATCCATAGGTATCATAAAGCTTAAATAGTAAATGACCCTGGATCTGTTTCTTCTCACTTTCGCGCAACCTCTCCATCTCCTCCGTCAAAATTGCAAGACCATTGCTCAGTGTCTCGGAAAATCGTTCTTCTTCGTTGTAGACCAGTTGTGCTATGTAGTTCCTCACATCTCCAAGCTCAGGATAAGCCTCTTTCATCACATCTACAACAACACCGGATATGTTATACAGAAAGGGTTTATCTATGCCCAGTATCTTCCCATGACGAGCCGCTCTCCTCATGATACGCCGAAGCACGTATCCTCTGCCTTCATTGGAGGGAAGTACGCCGTCTCCGATCAGGAAGGTTACTGCACGGCTGTGATCCGCTATCACCCTTATGGATATGTCATCTCTCTCATCATCACCGTACTTCTTCTCCGATATCTCATCTATGGAGTCTATTATTACCATGATTAGGTCCGTATCGTAGTTGCTCTTCACACCCTGGACAACAGCGGTTATCCTTTCCAGGCCCATTCCCGTGTCAATACTTGGCTTAGGAAGAGGGACCAGGAATCCATCGCCTTTCCGCTCAAATTGTGTAAAAACCAGGTTCCATAACTCCAAAAACCGATCACAATCACACCCAACCTTGCAACCGGATCTCCCGCACCCAACTTCCTTTCCCTGATCTATCAATATCTCCGAACAGGGGCCACACGGTCCAGTATCTCCCATGGCCCAGAAATTATCCTTCTCCCCCATCCGAACGATCTTCTCCTCCGGTATCCCTACCCTATCCCTCCATAAATCGAATGCCTCATCGTCTTCCCTGAACACAGTAATCCACATCTTATCCACAGGCAGGCCTAGCTCCTTGATAAGGAACTCCCAGCCCATGTCGATAGCCTCTTCCTTGAAATAGTCACCAAAGGAGAAGTTACCCAGCATTTCAAAGAAAGTGTGGTGCCGGGCGGTTATACCCACGTTTTCCAGGTCATTGTGCTTCCCCCCTGCGCGTACACATTTTTGAGATGTGGCAGCACGTGTATATTCCCTCTTCTCCTCTCCTGAAAAAACCCCTTTGAACTGAACCATACCCGAGTTGGTAAAAAGCAAGGTCGGGTCTTGTTTAGGAATCAGAGAAGAACTACTAACAATAGTGTGTCCCTTCCTCTCGAAGTAGTTTAAAAATTTTTTCCTTATTTCACTACCAGTCATTACAAATCTCCACAACACACATTAGCTCCCAGGTTTATGAGCCCACAAACCGCCAAAGCTAAGGGCCGAGGCTGAAATAACTTCCTCAAGTTGGCGCTCAGATTTAGGTTAGATTTGTTCGATCTGAAAGCGCAAAACCGCAGGAATAGTCTTACCTATTTCGAGGATTTTGTGTTTGAAGATCGGGCAAAGATGGCCTGAAGATGAGATGCACAAATGGGGAAGTTATTTCGGCCTCGTCCCTAATGCGGTCATAATCAAATAGACATCAGTTGATGATGTAGAGGCAATGTGGGCGCCTGAAAAATGATTGGATGATGTTTGAGAGTTCCTGCAATTTTCTCAACTGGCTGATCAATGCAGATTTCAGTTGATCAGGGCCAAGTACAACTTTTCGTCCTGCACCACGGGACTTTACGTTGTTCCAAACCTGTTCAGTCGGATTCAACTCTGGAGAATACGAATGGGAGAACGAAAACTTCCAACTGACCATTGAACAAGTCAATGCATTTTTTAACTTTGTGTGATCTGTAAGTCGGATACCCATCCCAGATCAGAAATACCGAAGGTTTGACGTTATGCATGAGTCTGTTCAGAAACTCACAGACTTGTTCAGCCTGGATTGTTCCTTTGACCAAACATAAAACGCAACTGGCCACGCGTACTGATCGCTGCCATCATATTGAGACCAAAACGCGCTCCCGTAAATCGAACAATTGGTGTCTGCCCCCTGAGTGCCCATGTCTTACCGGCAAGGAATGCAGATTTTAATTGGATGTTTTTAAGGCATCCTTCATTTGCCGGTTTACACTTCTTATAACTTTCGAGAAAATTAGTTCTAATTATCATCTAAAAATAATGAGTGCCTAAAGTTTGAAGTGCCTAAAGTGCCTAAAATTAAGAAATACGCCCCAAAACACTGTTGATTTTGATTCTGACCAAGATCTGGTTTATAAAATAAGCAGAATAAATTAACTTTAGGCACTTGTAACTTTTTGTGTAACTGCACAAGTTAGGAAAAGTGTAAACTACTTTTGAAAATTATATAAGAAATTAGAAAAGTCTTCATTGTTTACAGATTACTCTCAAACAAAAAGGTTTAGGACAATAGCTTTTTAAATCTCAGAAATTCAAAAATTGAGGAATTAAAAACAGGCCGCACTATTCAATTCCTAAATTTCTCAATTCGCAATCCCTTAATTCCGGTAATTGCGACCCTCATCGTTGTTTATGGGATTATCCTCCCGCCCATAGGCTGGAAACTTTCACTCTTTGTGTGGGGATACTCCCTGGCCTAGTTCGTATTTAATGATGGTGTTAAATTGGCAGCCTATAAAGTATTTGAGTTTGAGTAGGGATTGCTTGGTAGGAGGCATCTTGAAAGAGCCGGGCATGTAATAAGTGGATAAGGAACTTAGGGGCGAAGCCCTTAAGTCCAACAATCATCATTTGTTATGAAAGGACATTTTATGAATACTATGAAGGACAGATTTCCTGATATTCTGGATAGGGTGGCAGGCCTCGGGGAAATGGCTTACAACCTCTGGTGGAGCTGGCATCCAGAAGCCAGAATGCTCTTTAAGACGCTGGATCGCCAGCTATGGAAGGATAGTATCCATAATCCGGTAAAGATGCTCAAGGAGCTTCCCGGGCAGGTTCTGGAATCGGCAGCAAGCAACCCCGAGTATTTGCGTCACTACGATGCAGTACTTGCTCGATTCAGAAATTACGTGGAGACAAGGGGAGAGTGGTTTTGCGAGCATGCCTCCGATTCTGGTTCGCTTGCCATCGCCTACTTTTCGGCGGAATATGGGTTGCACCATTCTCTGCCGTTTTGTGCCGGCGGTCTTGGTTTTTTAGCTGGTGACTATTTAAAGGAGTGTAGTGACCTTGGCGTGCCTTTAGTGGCAGTCGGTTTCATGTATCCGGAAGGGTATGTCCGTCAGAAGATACGTGAGGACGGCTGGCAGGAAGATACAGATGAAGCCATTGACAGAGATGCAACCTCCATAACCAGGGTTCTGGACGAAGAGGCAAAACAGTTTGTCGTCAGGGTACCTTTCATTGAACCTCCAATCTATGTGGCCTTATGGAAGGTGGCCGTGGGGCGCATCACCCTATATCTGATGGACACGGATATAGATATGAACGATCCATGGAATCGGGGAATATCTGCCCGCCTTTACACAGGGGATTTGGAGCAGCGGCTGCGCCAGGAGATTGTTCTTGGTATCGGTGGATACCAGGTCTTGAGTACCCTCGGGATTAAACACTCCATACTCCACCTCAACGAGGGACATCCCGCCTTTGCACTTTTGGAACGAACCAGGGAAGGGATTCAGCAAGGGATGAGTTATGAGGAAGCTGCCAGAGAGGTAAAGAGCACATCCGTTTTTACGACCCACACGCCGGTTCCAGCCGGCCATGATGTTTTTCCATTCCAGTTAATGGAGAAATATTTTAGTTCCTACTGGTCAGCCCTGGGAATGGACCGTGAGGCTTTTTTTCAGCTGGGAATCAATCCCGGGGCTCCAATGGCCGGCTTCAACATGACCGCTTTTGCTCTGAGGATGTCTGCCT
>DAOWME010000262.1 GCA_030643245.1 Deltaproteobacteria bacterium | reverse complement strand
AGGATCATAAATGACCACATCTTCCATCCTGTATCTCAGATAGGGGGTCGCCTCGGCCCACAGGTTACTGACAACCAGCTCCCCAGGCTCTCCCGGGGCAACCGGCTTCCAGGTGTCCGGGTCTAAAACCTCAACGAGACAACGATCCTCCATAAAATGAAAGTAAGGCACGGAGAACTCACACTCAGGCGCACAGAAGTATTGGTCCCCACTACCAGCACAGTTTCTGACCGGAACACCCCAGGTCCTTTCCATGATCGCGCGACTAGAAGCCGAGAGCGAAGCCAATGTATAAACGAACCTGAGGTTCGGAAATATCTCTTTCGGTACGATATTATTCTCCCTGATGTATTTGACCTCCTCCTCAGGATGATAGACAAAAGAGACTGTTATATCAGCCCCTCGAAGCATCTCAAAGAGATCGGGCGCTACGCTAAAGACATTCTGGCAAGTGGCCAGCACGCTACAACCAATCTTCCGTATCCCTTCCGTTATCGCGGGCCCGCCCCCATGCCAGCTCAGCATCGTTTCTAAAGGACAATTCACAGTATCCTCTTTCCTCATACCAATTCCATACATGCCACGGGCAAAGGTATCGGCCGCCACATCAAAGTCTCCTTTGGTTAGGCCATATATATTGGGAAGACCGCTAGTCCCAGTACTTCTGTGGGTCTTGACCAGGTTCTCAAGAGGGGTGCAAAGGCAACCGGAAAATATATCACCGGTCTTATTCCGGAAGGCACGCAGATCCTCTTTCTCAATGATCGGCAACCTCCCCAGATCATCAATCCCCTTAATATCTTTTGGTTCTATACCCGCATTTTGGTAAAGTTCCCTGAAAAAATCGGACTTTTCATAGACATACCTTACTTGTTTCCACAACCTTTCCCCTTGAAGCTCCTTTATTTGATCCCTCGGCATAGTCTCGATCTCAGGATCCCAATACTTGCGTTCATGAGAAACCATTGTCTGCCTCCTTTCGTAGATAAGGTCAAGACTTCATTATCAAAGGATATGTTTTTTCCGCTTTCCAAGTCCTCTCCCACTTACCCAAGGCTTCCTACTCTTCTGCCCCTTACGGTCTTTCTGAA
Source organism: Deltaproteobacteria bacterium (assembly GCA_030643245.1). Classification (GTDB taxonomy): domain Bacteria; phylum Desulfobacterota; class UBA8473; order UBA8473; family UBA8473; genus JAUXHQ01. The sequence goes on along the minus strand of DAOWME010000262.1, from coordinate 2,417 downwards.
GGCCTCGCTTTCAGCAGTTATCCTGCCCGTATTGTCATCTCTGATGATCTCCACTGCCGGAAGGCCTTCGGCACGGATATTGAGGAGTTGGTCAACCAAGATTTTGTCGACACCATGTCCCTTCAATGCTCCCGGAGACCACTCTTTTGCGAGGTCCATAACCCCCGTTTTCCCTTCTCTTAAAAATGTACAGGCGATGATTGAGACTACAACAGTATGGTCGGAAATACAAGCGACGTCTGATTCTCTTATGGCATACCCATTGCCGTTGAAAGAGACAGCCAGGCCCCCTCCCCGCTTAACCATATTGAGAACATCACTATCTGTGATGCTGTCTCCCACGTAGAGAACATCCTGTATGTGGTTTCCGGTGACCCGGAGGCTATGTAATAGGGCATTTGCCTTCTCGACACCACCAATAGGGTTAACGTCCTCCAACATCTCCCCGGATCTCATGGACCGTATCTCTTCCCAGAAGAATGTGTCGAGCCTTTTCACGGTGTCTCTCACTTGGTCAGGGAGTTCGTGGAATGTGCGTACCTCCGTATTAAACTCGAGTTTCGGCAACGAGTTTATCTCTTCACGGACCTCCTTAAGCCTCTTAACCTCGTCTGTGCCTATGACATACCTATTTAGATCGAGTTTAGTGCAATAGACATGCTCTCTGTCAAAACCTACAAGATCGCAAAGAGCATTGAGGTAAGGCTCGTAGCTGGTGCTGATTATAAAAGCGGGCATCATATCACTTATATATTTCAATGAAGATTCCGCGCCTGAAACAAGGATAATATTTCCGGCGCTGTACTCCAGGATCCTTTTATTCGTGGCCCCGTATGCCTTCAAAAATGGCAGGATCAATTTCAGCGTATCCCCCGCCTTATATCCGGTCCTCCTCACTATATCCGCAAGGATATCGTCGTACTTGCTTAGCTGGGCAAAAAATCTGTCCCCGTCGGGTATGAAGTGTCTTGCCAGCTCATACGCATTATCATTCAACGATATGGGACCTTCACAGTCTGTATTGAATTGTATTTTCTTCATCTCTATTACGACTCAGGGTTACCGGAAATCCTTACCCGCATCTACCCGGTTCTCTATTTCCTTATTCAAGCACAACCCGTCCTTCACGACTTCATCGCCTACCCATATCTTCTTGTCCTCAATCCTGACCCTGCCATCTGCAAAGGCTTTGATTGTTTGAACTAATAGGGGTAGTTCTCTCGTGAATCCATGCTTCCTGATCTCCATAAAGAGCCTATTTCTTTCCTCATCTTCCTCAATAATCTCCCCAAGGCCTTTTGTCTCCAACCTTCGATGCAAATCATCCCATAGTGTGTGGAAAGCAGGACCCTGTATAGGAAAGGTGCAATATGTAACAGGGGGACCTCCATCCAACTCTCTTGTAACTAAGTGTATCATGACCCCGCTACTAGACGCATTTGAGCCTATCAGTTTCCATATAACTTCCTGCCATGTACCTGAAGGACCTCCCGGCTCCGCTGGATGAAGGTTTATCATGTCAAATCTCTCACACATCTTGCTGCTGGCTATCAACATATAGCCTGCCAGTACATTCAAGTCGGGCGCATATCCGGCTAACGTCTTTTCAACCTCGTCGTGGTATTCCGTTCTCCACTTCACCAAAGCCTCCGGGTCTCTTCTCCTCTTTTTTCTGATACCAGGCCTAAAAGCCTTGGAGGAACAAGAGATCAAGTTGATACCGTAATCCTCCACCATCCTCAGGAACAGATCACTCTCCTCGCTTTCACCGAAGACCCTATTGCAAAAGACGAAGGCCAGACTAGCTTTGATCTCATCTTTCCTTATAGCTTCATAAATTGCTGTTAGCAGTTCTCTTGCAGCCTTGTCCCGACCGGTAGAGAACCATCCGATTTTATAATCCATGTCCTTATATTTTATTAATAATTGAATGAAAAGTCAAGATTTTACTGTTTCAGATGAACACAGATTGACTATTTACCTTGTACATGGTATTATTTTGTATGTTTGAGCTTGAGAACCAGAACATGTACAAGACAAGACAAATTGGCGGTTACTATTGAACTCCCTTTGTCGAAACATAAGTGGGGTTTAGCATGTATAAATCCCTCTTGTTCACTGAAACATGGTAATGTTAGGGACGGGGACGAAATAACTTCCCCATTTGTGCATCTCATCTTCAGGCCATCTTTGCCCGATCTTCAAACACAAAATCCTCAAAATAGTGGCATCCTTCATAAAAGCTATAAAGTAGTTTACACTTTCGAATAAAAAATCGGTCTCGGCACAGATTCAACGGTGGTTAAAATTTAATCTGTGCAGCTGTTTGAGCATTTTAATGAGCGTTAAGAAAGAACAGGGGGAAAGCCTTGTTTTTTGAATGATTGTAGTTCCAAAACCTATAGGTTAAATTTAGT
>DAOWME010000279.1 GCA_030643245.1 Deltaproteobacteria bacterium | reverse complement strand
CCTGGAAAAGAGGACTGCAATTGCGAATATGAAAGAGGGCGACCTCTTTGTATCCTTTCATGTTAACGCGCACAGGAATAAAAGCGTTAGTGGACTGGAGACCTATTTTTTGAACATTGCCCTCGATGAAGACAGTATGAATCTGGCTGCCAAAGAAAACGCGACTTCCAGAAAAAACCTGAGTGATCTGCAAATGATCTTGAATACCCTCATGCTCAATACAAAGATAAATGAGTCGAGCAGGCTTGCAGAATTTGTACATAAGGGACTTGTCGGGGAATTGCAGAAAAAGTATAAAAATATCAAGGACAGGGGTGTAAGGCAGGCGCCTTTTTACGTCCTGATTGGTGCTGAAATGCCTGCCATCCTTGTTGAGATAGGATTTATCACTAATTCGTCGGAAAGCAAACGCCTGATGTCTGATACCTATCTGAAAAGGGTTGCCTGCGGTATTGTAGATGGGGTTAATTCATATATAAAAGATATGGAAAACAGTTATAAAGGGGGGTAAGGGGGCAGGTTATTTTGTAAGCGCTCACAGGCTGCGTAAAAAGATGAACATCAGAGGGTAAGGGGGAGGCAATAGCCACCCCCTCCCCGTTGTCGCAATAGGGTTACTTCCCTATATTTACCGGCGTGCGGCTTTCCCGCACCGGGCGGCCCCCGATAGATTGCCCCAATAGGGGAGTGTCATTTACGTTCTTTGACAGCAAGACAGAGTTTCCAACAACTCAGCAGTCCGAGGCGGCGAATGTGCTTTATTTTCATCCGCTTATTATCAGCGCGTGAGATACGTTTGTATTTCATACACCGGATTCGTTTACGAATCCATCCGTCCAGTCTTTTGAACTGAGAGATGACAGTGGCGAATGGTGGAGCAAAATAATTCACCGTCCCGCGTATTACTCGGTTAAGCTTTATGATAACCTCACTATCCAGGTTATGAGAGCGTATGGTCAACGCCTTGATTTTCATCTTGAATTTCTCTTCCGATTTGGGGCGCATTCTGGTGGTTCTGTCTGAGATATAAAATCCCAGGAACTGGAATCCGTCATAAAGACGAGCAATTCTCGTCTTTTCCGGGCTCAGTTCCAATTCCAGATCCTGTTCCAGGATGTCCTTAACCAGATCAAGAGCCTTTTCAGCCCGAGGTAGGGTTTTGCACGTGATGACAAAATCGTCAGCATAGCGTACAAACTTAAACCCGTTGGCTTCAAGTTGCCAATCAAGGTAATTAAGGACGATGTTAGCCAGTAAGGGAGAAATGACTCCGCCCTGCGGAGTTCCCCTGGTTGTTGGTCTGAAAACACCGTCTTCCATTACCCCGGACTTGAGAAATTTTTCAATAAGTCCAAGGATATTGCCATCAGCAATCTCGGCAGCTATAATGTCCATAATCAGTTTGTGAGAGATGTTGTCAAAGAAAGCTTTGATATCAGCATCAAGCACGAACTTGTGACCATCGTTGGTATATTTTAATACCGTTTCGATGGCCATATGGCAGTTACGGCCAGGCCTGAATCCATAAGAGTTGTCATGAAACTGATGTTCAAAAATAGGATTGATCAGTCGTCTTACGACTTCCTGAGCTATCCTACATCGAACCGCGGGAATACCAAGAGGTCGAAGTTTTCCACCCCCCTTTGGGATATAAACCCTTTTGAGCGGGATTGGCTTATAAGTTCGGGATTTGAGGTCTCTCATTAAGGCATCCAGATTTTGTTCGAGGTTTTTCTCAAACATTTTTATGGAGACTTTATCAAGACCTGCAGCACCCCGATTCTTTTTAACGGCTTTAAAAGCCTGCCACATCAGCTCTTGGTTAATTCTTCCGGTAAGGGAATGGACTTTAAACTTCTTGGGCACTATCTTCACTGTTGATTCTCCTAACGTTATGACACCGTAGGGTCGTATTTGCAACGACATTGAGGGCGTTTTTAACAAACCAGGAGTTTTTCCCGAAAAGGCAAGGGAAGACCTGCAAGGCCTTCTACTCCTGGGTTAACTATCCCCTTGCGGTTGCAGCTATTTCCCATTCTCACTCAGGTGTGTCCTTTTGGCAGGCCCTCAGGCCAGCCTCCTCCGGACACGCTGTAGACCCTAAGGAGCAAGAGTCAGAGATAACCCCGTACTCGCCATGGTATAATCCCGGCGTTTCGGCATAGCCTTATAACCAGGACTTATTCCTGAGTCGGAAACCATGTGGGACCTCGTCGGTCAGCACACTGCACCATTTTCTCCAGGCGATGTCACCAAGCACCCCCATGAGCTTTCTCTTATAACCGTCTAACAAGAGAAAGAGGGTGTATAATACACCCCGACGCTTCACCAACATTCGGAGGTTGGCGCATCATGGAGGCCGAAACGTGGCACCTCCCGGAGTATCGTTGCCTGGCCCCTTCGTTACGGCCCGTTACCGAACCGCACTGGCTTCGTACCCCACATTGGAGTTCGAGCAACGATTTCTGTACAGGGACGGCCCCGCACAGGTAGGATTTGGTTCTTTTGAACCGCACCGTTTTAAAAAGACTGAGCGCAGTGTGCCTGCGACTCACGCGAATGTCGAACAGGGAATTATGAATGTCGAAGGAACTGAACAAATTTAATCTTTTCTCGTTCCTGCGTACCGGCATGG
>DAOWME010000270.1 GCA_030643245.1 Deltaproteobacteria bacterium | reverse complement strand
GCTCAGATTTAGGTTAGATTTGTTCGATCTGAAAATACAAAACCACAGGAATAGTCTTACCTATTTCGAGGATTTTGTGTTTGAAGATCGGTCAAAGATGGCCTGAAGATGAGATGTACAAATGGGGAAGTTATTTCGGCCTCGCCCCTTATATGGTGGGGGCGGTTTTATGGGCGGGATGGGGAGGTTACTACAGCGGCTTTTTTTTATTAAGCAGAGAAAAAAACCCATCAATGTTGAAGAACTCCGCATCGCTTTTAGGGCTCGATATCATCACTTCAAGTTGCTCTTAACCGCTAACAACAAAGCACTGGAGATTATGGCGGAGATGGAGGAAGCCCTCAGGGGGACGCGTCCTTTTGGGATGTCCTTTGTTCAAGGCAGGTGCACGACGATCTTCACGAATGTCTGGCTGATTATTAAGCATTTGAACGAGTTGGCCCCCGGGAAATATGAAGGGCTCTATAATCGATTCAAGGAAATCCAACAGGATATAAACTCCCTTATACAGCAAAAAGGGTCGGCCGCGGAGGGACCTCTGGTACTTCCTCTTGAATCCATTGAAAAAGAAATGGCCGATCAAACCGGCAGTAAAATCGCAAACCTCGGTGAGGTCAAGAACCGGATGCACCTAAATGTCTCCAACGGGTTCGCTGTTACTGTCCGGGGTTACGAACGTTTTATGGAGGCGAATGACCTCAGTGTGGAGATCGACCGCCGAATTCAGGCAGCTGATCTAGGGCGTCCTGAGCAGCTCTACAGCCTCAGCGCTGATATCCAACAATTGATTATCCGATCCTCTCTTCCGGAAGACCTTGAATCTGCCATTTACGCAGAGTATCAGGCGCTGGAAGAAAAGGAAGGCAACGGGGTAAGTGTGGCCATGCGGAGCAGCGCACTGGGAGAGGACCTTCCCGGCATCTCTTTTGCGGGCCAGTACCGTTCGGTTCTAAATGTAAGAAGAGAAAACATCTTTGACGCTTACAAGGAGGTCATTGCCGGTAAATACGGGCTGCCCGCTATGACCTACCGGTTGAATCGGGGGATCCGTGACGAAGACGCAGCCATGTGTGTGGCGTGTATGGCCATGGTAGATGCCGCTTCCGGCGGCGTTATCTATTCCAGAAATCCTGTTAACATAAGTGACCATGCAATTTTTATCAACGCGGTCTGGGGACTTCCAAAGTCCGTTGTTGACGGGACCGCTGCCTCGGACCTCTTTGTTGTGTCCCGAGATGAGCCCATGAAGGTCCTGCGGAAAGAGATCCTCAAAAAGGAGATAAAATATATCTGTTACCCCTCTGAGGGGATCTGCAGGACGGAAGTAACCGATGATGAGAGCGGCCTGCCCTCATTGGGTGATGAACAGGCCGCGGAACTTGCCCATCTGGCAGTTCAAATGGAGGAATACTACGGTGTGCCCCAGGATATCGAGTGGGCAATTACTGCGGACGGCTCTATCATCGTTCTTCAATGTCGTTCTCTCCAGCAGAGAGAATTGACGAATATCACGGACGTGGAAACCCTTCCTGAAAAAGAACAAGGGTCTGTCATTATCCGGGGTGGTCTTACGGCCAGCCCTGGCACGGCAGCCGGTCCGGTTACTATTGTGAAGAAAGATGTGGATAGCCTCCGGTTCCCCGAGGGGGGGGTCCTCGTTTCCTCCCAATCCCTGCCCCGCTGGGCCACCCTCCTCAATCGAGCGGCCGCAGTTGTCACGGAACAGGGAAGTGTCGCCGGTCATCTCGCCAGTGTGGCGAGGGAGTTTGGTGTGCCTGCGCTATTTGGTGTTAAGGGAGCGATTGATCTGCTGAAAAATGAGGAGTGGGTCACTGTGGATGCCGATGGTCTCAGGATCTATAAAGGCCGAATCGATGCTCTGTTGAAGAAGCAGCCGGAAATGAAGAACCTCATGGAGGGCAGCCCCGTTTTTGAGACGCTCAAAGGCGCGGCCACGCACATCATTCCCTTGAACCTCCTAGACCCAAGCGCCCCTGAATTCATACCCAAGAGCTGCAAAACCTTACATGATATCACCCGATATTGCCACGAGAAAGTCGTGGAAGAGATGTTCAGTTTCGGAAAAGAACATAGCTTTCCGGAGCGCTCCAGCAAGCAACTCTTCTGCAAGGTGCCGATGCAGTGGTGGGTCTTAAATCTCGATGACGGGTTTCAAGAGGAGGTGAAGGGCCGGTATGTCCGGCTGGAAAATATCGCGTCTATCCCTATGCTGGCTCTGTGGGACGGGATTACCGCTGTTCCGTGGGAGGGGCCTCCACCGGTGGACGGTAAGGGGTTCATGTCTGTGATGTTTCAGGCAACTACAAATAGGGCTCTAGTCCCAGGGGTACGTTCACAGTATGCAAACCGCAACTATTTTATGATCTCTAAAAATTACTGCAGCCTGAATTCCAGGCTCGGATTTCATTTCTCCACGATAGAGACTCTTGTGAGTGACAGATCAAGCGAGAATTACATAAGTTTTCAGTTCAAGGGCGGGGCCGCAGATGATAACAGGAAGCATAAAAGGGTCCTTTTTGTAAAAGATATACTGGAGGAACATGGTTTCCGCGTGGAGGTAAAGGAAGACAATCTGATAGCTCGCATGGAGGGGCATGAAAAAGAGTTTATAAAACTTTCGCTTAATATATTAGGCTACCTCACCATGCATACGAGACAACTTGATATGATCATGTCCAATAATGCCTCAGTACAGTACTACAGGTCGAAGATCAACAAGGATATTAGCGGTATCCTGTCTTCTCAAGGTAAGGCAGATAAAAACCCCAGCCTTGAGGCACGCTCTTAGAGCTCAATTTGTTCGATCTGTGCAGTTAGGCTGGTTTACCGCTTGTGGGCGCTTAGGGTCGAGGCCGAAATAACTTTCTCAAGTTGCTTGAGTTTTCGAAAAATAGTTGGCCGGAAAAACAAGG
>DAOWME010000088.1 GCA_030643245.1 Deltaproteobacteria bacterium | reverse complement strand
GTTAACGTTCCATGAAACAATCTTTACTCTATTTCCACTCATGTCTTATCCTACCTTGATTGTATAGGAAATTCCATTTTTTGATCAATAATATCAATTAGTTCCTGACTATGTGTGCTAACCACTCACAGCTATTAAGCTGGTAAGGGGCGAGGCCGAAGGGCGCTATCGTGATCTGTCAACTCCGATTTGCGGACACATCCTCTCAATGGGGCATTTACTGCAAATAGGGGAGATAGGTCTACAGATGACCTGTCCGAATGCTACCAGGAGTTCATTATACCTGACCCAGTACTTTAAAGGGAGTTTCTTTCTCAATGCCGACTCCGTCTTGTCAGGCATTTTCGTCTTTACATACCCTATCCTGTTGCTGATTCTGTGAACATGGGTATCAACGCAGATTGCGTCCCTATGATATCCTTCAATAAGAACAAGATTCGCAGTTTTTCGTCCGACCCCGGGCAGTTTCAATAATTCATCAATTGCTTCAGGCACTTTACCGTCATATTCTTCAATGATAATCCGGCTGATCTCCTTTAACCTTTTTGCCTTTGTGGGGTAGAACCCCACGGGATAAATCAGCTCCTTCAGTTCATCTTCATCCAATTTCAAGATTTCCAGGGGAGTCCTGGCAACCTTAAAAAGACTTGCACATGCCTTTGCAGTTACCCCATCCTTAGTCCTCAGGGAAAGGAGCGTTGATACCAGAACCTCAAAGGGTGTCGCCCCCCTCTTTGAAATAAGGGTTACAATGGGAGGATTCCATTTTTTATAGTGTTCCTCAATAAGTTCTACAAAACTGTCAATATTGAACTGGTTGCGTGTACTCTTCATACAAATTAGCTAGTTTCCATCCATAAATGAAGTCTTCAGCAAGAAAGGCACGAACCAAGTTTCCAATTCAGAAATGAGAGATTTTTTTTCTGAGCAAGGCCGCACGAGGGTTTTCGCCGAGGCGTACATTAGCGTACGTCGCAGGCGGAAACCCAAGGAGAACGCAGCTCAGGGGAAAAAGGGCCATTTCTTGATGGAAACTATTCACCTTGTGGTTTCCTAATCCCTGTAACTTCTTTTTTTGATCAAGAACCTTATGAATCCGTATACCGTTATCAATGCGGCAACGAAAAAGAGAATCTCGTAAAGGTTGGCAGCCAGGTAAGTAATCCACGTAGTCCTCCTTCTGAGATGGCCATGCCATCTTCTTTCCAGTTCATAGAGAGGGATTGAAAGGCTTTTCAGTACCGCCGCGTCCACGTCATAACCCTCTTTCAGGTACATGATTACATTCAGGATTCCGTCTCTACCGAATCGACTGTTGATGTACTCTACGATACTCTTGCTCTCCTCATAAGCCAGCAATAAAGACTTCTTGTCTTTAGGGAAACTTGCTGTCAACTCATCGAGACTCAGATAATTGCCTGACAGGACCGCTTCATTGAGAAATGATCGTCTTCCATCCGTTATTATCTCCGCCATACCGTCACTTACCCATTGAGAAATCCCTTCATCAAGCCATTTCGGAAGATTTGACCTTCGGATATGATGATGAAGCAGGAGATGACACAGTTCGTGTTTCAGGGTTGTTCCAACGGTAAAGGGGTGTTTCCGCATCCTTGAGTAGTCGATCACTACCAGTTTTTTTCGCGGAATAGCAACGGCAACGACGAGTTTACTACCTATAATCTTCTGAAATGTTTCCCTGTCTTTGATCAGCAGGACCGTCGGCCTGAAATTGAGTCTCCACCTGAGGGTTTCCTCAAGTTCCATTTTAACCCCGGCGTAGATGTCTGCGACTTCTCTTGCGGCACTCCTTAACGGCTCCTCAAAGAGAATAACAACCTCACTCGTCTCAATAACACTGCTATGTTCAACGTTGACGGGTTGAAAAAGGATAATAACAAAAAGAAATATGGGAGAAAAGACTGTATTATGCATCACCCAATTTTACTGAGCCATCGAGGTTGTCTTTATTGATTTTGCGCATTCTCCTCACCTTGATGGCAGTTCGATAGAAGCAAACATTTTTCTCATCCCCCTATACAATAGCCACTGCAGAAAAAGGAACAACATCACGGAGCATAATACCAGAATCACGCTTAAAATCAAGGCCAGGATATTGGAATCACCATGAACCCATCAGAGGCGAGGAAAAGCCTAACAAGAAAGATAAAACAGATTTTGCAAATGGTATCAGGCAACAAGATATTCTAACCTAAATCTGAGCGCCAATTTGAGGAAGTTATTTCGGCCACATCCCTAGTGCCCATCCAGAAATGGCTATTTTCCGCAATCTCTGCGTTATGGTCAAAAAACAATCCTCTGAATATTAAACATATGCCTGCGGTTATTTTTTTCGCATGCCTTGATCTTGAAAAAAATCCTCATTTCCGGATGAACACTAACTATCGGATTATCCTATATCTAAATGACACAATTATCATAATTACCTGTTTGCAATCAGACCTCGCCTGTGCTTTAATCTTTACTATTGTTGCGCAGTGACATTATTAGTCCCGACTATTAATCATGAGGTTCCCTATGGAAAGTATAGTGAGGTTCTTTGGTTCAAAAAAGGGTATTTTTGCAGTAGGAATCTTTATAGGGGTATTTGCAGCCCTGCTGCAGAAATGGGGCAACCCCGTCAATATGGGGATCTGTGTGGCTTGTTTCGAACGTGACATAGCAGGGGCGTTGGGGTTGCACCGGGCAGGTGTTGTTCAGTACATAAGGCCTGAGATAATCGGGTTTGTCCTCGGATCTCTCATATCCGCCCTTATCTTTAAGGAGTTTAAGTCTCGGGTGGGCTCGGCCCCCATAGTGAGGTTTATGCTGGGGTTCTTTGCTATGGTCGGGGCTTTGGTCTTTCTGGGTTGTCCGTGGAGGGCATTACTTCGACTATGTGGTGGAGACGGGAATGCCATCCTTGGTCTGGCTGGGATGATAGGGGGGGTAGCCATAGGTGTGTACTTTCTGAAATCCGGTTACAGCCTCGGTCGAAACCGGAAGACCTATCAATTCGTGGGATGGATTATGCCGCTTATCATGATCGGATTCCTGATACTCCTGGTCGCCGCACCTAAATTACCTTCGGGCGCGCTTTTCTTTAGTGAAAAAGGACCTGGCGCCATGCACGCTCCTATCATCGTTTCACTAATCATAGGCCTGGCGATAGGTATTCTTGCCCAGAGGAGCAGGTTCTGCACCATGGGCGCGGTCAGGGATGTTGTCCTCATAAGAGACCTCCACTTGATTACCGGTATTCTGGGACTCTTGATAGGGGCGTTTGTGGCGAACGTCGTTTTTGGGCAGTTCCATCCCGGTTTTGTGGGGCAGCCTGTTGCCCACAACAACCACGTATGGAACTTCGGGGGGATGGTTTTGGCAGGCCTGGCCTTTGCCCTGGCAGGCGGATGTCCGGGACGCCAGTTATTCCTGTCCGGTGAAGGCGACGGAGATTCGGCTGTCTTTGTCATCGGGATGATCGCGGGCGCTGGTTTTGCACACAACTTCGCCATGGCCAGCTCTCCGAAAGGGGTTGGATTATGGGGCCCCGGCGCCGTAATCGCAGGCATTATCTTCTGCATTGTTATTGGTTTCTCCATGAGAGAAAAGATATGATAACAGTTCACGGGGGTCAGGGATCAGTTGTCAGGAAGGCTTTTTCAAAGATGTCTACATTCTTTTAAGCCTTTACATAATCTCCGGGTCGCGATAACCTTTTAAACATAAAGTTTTTTCCTGACCCCTGACAACTGAGCCCTTTGGCCGATTACAAGATATGAAAGGAGACATAAAAATGGCGGAAAGGGTGGATTCAAGAGGGCTGTCCTGCCCTCAACCTGTGATTAATGCCCATAAAAAGATGAAACAGATGGGAAGCGGGGCCATTGAGGTCATCGTTGACACGACCACCTCAAGAGACAATGTTACGAGGATGGCCACAAAAGAGGGGTGGGGAGTGGAAACCAGAGAAGAAGGAGAGGACATCCTACTGGTTCTCACGAAATAGTGCATCGATCATGAAGATCTCAAGGTTATTTTCAAAAAAGTCAAGGGAACGCAAGGAAAGGGTTTCCCGAGGTTTACTGGTCTATCAGGATACCAGTGAAGTTATCCGGGCCGAGAGAATCCTGAAGAGAGACGGCTACGAGATCAGGGTCGTGGGGCCGCCTCCCTGCCTGAGGACCGGGTGTGATCTTGTCATAGAATTCCCCATAATAGAGCAGATCGGTATTGAACAGACCCTCAAAGAAAAAAGGATTTCGCCCCTCGAGGTTGTCGCGATCTCAGATGAAATCCTTGAACCCATCGACCTGTGTCAAAAAAAGGACTTCGGCGACTATCTCATGATCAGGGCGGCCAACATGAAACTGGTCGTAGACAAGAGAACAGAAATTATCGTCAATGTATCCGGCGGGGGATGTCCGGACGTGCCCTACCTTGCCGAAAGGTTGATAGGACTGAACCTTGATGAGGCTCCCTCACCTAGAGACATCGGTCACACCATATGTGCTTACGCCCTCCACATTGCCTATAAAGAGATGTTGAAAGAAATGGATAATTATGTTAATACTGGTCGGAACGGTCCCTGACAGGGGATTGCCGTTGGTCCATGGGAGGGTCAGGCTAAAAGACGACCGGTTTTTTGTGAGAGAAGAAGCCTTTTACCTCAACCGCGGCACACCTTCTATGATAGGAACAGCAGCTAATGTTTGCCGGTTACTTGGGCTCGACGAACCCTATTGCGTCTTGGCCGGTGACACGGGAAGGGGAGACGGGAGTAAACTGATCTACAACTTTCTCAAGGAAAAATTAGACGATCTCGGACCGACCGTCTGCGCTTTTCATTATATAATGCCGGACCTGGCATCCCATGAGCGTGTCTTTGAGGCTTTGAGAAAACTTGAAGAGAAACCCTTCCTAATAGCCGATGCCGGTTATATGTATATCGCAAAGATGAGCGGCAGGGCCGACTTTTATGACCTCTTCACCCCCGACGTGGGAGAATTGGCCTTTCTGGCCGATGAAAATTCCCCCCACCCGTTCTATACAAGAGGTTTTATCTTCCACAGGACGGATGAGGTCGAAGATTTTATCTCCAGGGCATACAAGGGCAAGAACGCTCCCCGATTCCTCTTGGTTAAGGGATTCACCGACTTTATCTGCGAAGAGGGGAGGATCCTGAAAAAGGTTGACAGTCCGGATATCGATGTCTTGGAATGCATCGGTGGCACGGGCGACACCATAACCGGTATGACGGCGGCATTGATCTCCGCGGGACATCAACCGTCCGACGCATGTTACATGTCGGCTGCGGCCAACAGGCTCGCAGGAGCGTTGGCCGATCCGACACCGGCAACACAGGTAATGGAAATCATTAGATGCATCCCTGAAGCACTGAAAATTGTAATAAATGCTAACGCTGCTAACTGTGACGCCGAAAGATAGACCATTCCTTTCTGTCCGCTTTTCTAGCAGCACACCGGGCGGTCTTACCAGACAAAATCGTCTTTTGGATGCAGCCTGCAGCTTTGCATAAGGAGTTATATATTCAATGAGAGAAAAGGAAAACCCGCGACTCACAGAGACAGTCAAGGGAGCAGGTTGAGCCTCCAAACTCGGTCCGGGGGACCTGGATAAGGCCTTGCGCGGCTTGCCCTTGATAGATGACCCAAACCTGATTGTGGGCATGGAAAGCGCGGATGACGCAGGGGTATATAAATTGTCCGACGATCTGGCGATTATCCAGACAGTTGACTTCTTTACACCGATCGTTGATGACCCTTACGTCTTTGGTCAAATCGCCGCCGCCAACGCACTGAGTGATGTCTATGCTATGGGAGGAATCCCCTTGACAGCGATGAATATAGTCTGCTTCCCCATACAAACGATGGATATATCCATATTGCGGGAGATACTGAAGGGTGGTCTCGACAAGATGAGGGAGGCAGGGGTTACATTGGTGGGAGGACATAGTGTTGAAGACCCGGAGTTGAAGTACGGCCTTTCCGTCACAGGTAGAATTCACCCGTCTGTGGTATTAACCAACGTAGGGGCAAAGGCAGGAGACAGGCTTATACTTACCAAACCTCTCGGCACAGGGATAATCAACACGGCAATAAAAGGCGGACTGGCAACAGATGAGTCCGTTGAGTCGGTTACTGAATGCATGGTCAGATTAAATAGAGAAGCATCTGAGGTAATGCAGAAAATCGGAGCCAACGCTTGTACCGATATAACAGGGTTCGGCCTCATCGGTCATGCCCTTGAGATGATCCAGGATACCGGAAAAGGGATGATAATCGATGCATCATCTGTCCCTCTATTGCCTGGCGCCGTTGACTTTTCTGAGATGGGCCTCGTTCCGGGAGGCACTTATCGCAACAGGGAATTCACAATCAGTAGAACGGATATCGACCCGAAGCTATCACCCTATGTCACGGACATCCTCTTCGATCCCCAGACGTCCGGTGGACTTCTCATTGCGGTAGCCGAAGACAGGGCTGAAGAAATGGTCGAAGAGTTAAAGAAAGCGGGGATAGATGAAGCGACCATAATCGGCAAGATAGTAGACGAACCGGGGGAAAGAATCGTGGTAACAGAATGATTGAACTCCAAATCCCTGGAAGGGAAAGACTGATTATCAAGAACCTGGTCCTTGACCTGAACGGCACCATCGCCCTGGATGGCAAGACCATCGAAGGTGTTGGCGATAGACTCCAGGCGTTAAACCGGCGGCTGGACATATTGATTGTAACCGCAGACACCAGGGAGCGGGCCGAGCAAACCGTAGAGGATCTGAGAGCCGAACCTGAAGACGGTGAAAAGCCTTTTTCAATCAAGCTCCATAAGGTTGAAAAGGGAGAAGAGGGTCTTCAGAAAGAGAAACTCGTGCAGGGGTTGGGAACCCTTGAGACCATCAGTTTGGGAAACGGTTCCAATGACGCCCTTATGCTCAAGGAATCAGCCGTCGGGATCTGCATAATCGGAAGAGAAGGGGCATCCGTAGAGGCTATTATGAATGCTGATCTGTCAATATTCGACATCAACGATGCCCTTGACTTGCTGCTCATGCCTGAAAGGCTGGTGGCCACAATGAGAAGATAATTAAGAGTTAAGAGTGAAGAGTGAAGAGTGAAGAATTAAGAATTAAGAATGAGGAGCGATAACTCTTAACTCTTAACTCTTAACTCCTCTAGACTGGGGGTAAAGAATGACAAATATAATCGACGCCAGGGGGCTCGCCTGCCCTCAACCTGTTATTAACACAAAAAAGGCTCTGGAGACGATCGAAGAGGGTGTGGTCACGGTGGTGGTGGATAACGTGGCTGCCCGGGATAATGTCCGGCGGTTTGCGGAAAGCCAGGGCTGCACTGTAACGGTTGAGGAGAAGGAAGGAGATTATCATCTCGACATAGCCAAGGGATTTGTCTGTGAAATCGAATCCAGGTCCGAGGAAACGAGGGAAAACGATAATATCGTCGTCTATATCAATTCCAATACCATGGGGGCCGGGGATGACGAACTGGGTCGGATTCTCATGGAGGCGTTCCTCAAAACCCTGATTGTTGCCGCTCCCAGGCCGAGGAAACTAATCTTTGCAAATAGCGGTGTTAAACTCGCCATTGAAGGCTCGGATGTGCTGGAATACATCACTCAGATGGAAAAAAAGGGAGTCGAAGTATTGTCCTGCGGCACGTGTCTCGACTTTTTTAGACTAAAGGAAAAGCTTCGCGTGGGGGTGTTGTCCAACATGTATGACATTATCGAATCCCTTATGGAAGCGGATAAGGTGGTAAGCCCCTAGAACGGATAACTTGAGAATAAAGCTAAGGGACTATCAGCGAACTGCCAAGTTCCCAGACTGATAGCCCTTCCGCCCTGCGAAAAAAGGTTGAGCACCTTTCCTGACGGGCTTTTTGCTTTCCAAACTGACTCATCCTAAAAGTCAATACCCGTCAACAGCAACCAGCAGATGGGTACATCAGGGCTCATTCAATAATTGTACAACGAGGAATTAAGGGTCTGGAGATGCCGGTTCTTTTGCATTGTCGCGTTTAAAGCCATTCCCTGAAAAGAGGAACTATTATCAATCAATACTAAAAGAAGGTAATTTGGTATGTGGAAGAGGACTGTTTTCGGTGTGATGTTGTTGCTTTTGAGCCCGGGTCTCGTCTGGTCTTTCGAGGTTTACAGGAAAGATGATCTTTCATTGTCGGTTGGGTTCTGGGGGGATGCCTGGTTCCAGCACGTTACGGATTACGAAGACAGAGAAGGAGATGGCAGCCTTGATAACCTCAACGATTTCATGGTACGCCGCGCTTATTTCAGCATCAGTGGGACGGTCAATCGCTATGTCGATTTCTTCGTTCACTTCTCCGGGGACCGGCTGGGCCAGGAAGATCTGGACAACTCGTCAAAGGGGCTTGGGTCCGGTCTGGCCGTCAGGGATGCGTGGGTCAATTTTAAGATCCCGAACGACGATTTCATGGTACAGGTCGGGCGTATGTATGTCCCCCTCACCCGTAATTACGGGACAACTTCTACCAAGACTCTCCTCTGTCTGGAACTCGACTGGGGACAGGGCGGCACTCGCAGCGGCATCTTTTATCCGAGCAACGTCGCGCGCGACGATAGTGTCACATTCTGGGGCAATATCCTTGAAGACAAACTCCAGTACAGATTTATGATCGGGGATGGAGAAGAGGACAACGCAAAGAACCCGGATGACAACCTTCGTTTTGCCGGTCGGCTAAGCTACAACTTCTTTGACACGGAGACGAAGTGGTTCAATGCTGGAACATACCGAGGCAAGAAACACATCCTCGCCGTGGGCCTTGGTGGAGACACACAACAAGATCTGGTCTGGAATGGTCAAAAAAACGACTATGCAGCGTGGACCGTCGATCTTCATTACGATCAACCCATAGGACGTGATGCTCTTACCGCTGCGGCCCATTTCATAAACGTCCAAAATTCGGCCAACGGGGTTACATGGACCGATATCAAAGCGGGGCAGGATTTCAGAACCGTCAACCTGAAGGCCGGGTACTACTTCGGCAAGAAGATATGGGCAGGCAACCTCCAGCCTTTTGTCCACTATGACGCCTTTGATGCCAAAGAGAACGGCAAGAAGGATACGGATGTCTATGGTCTCGGTTTGAACTACTACCTTAAGGGGCCGGCAAACAAGGTGTCGCTCGACCTGACCTTTGTAGACCAGGACAAGGAAAGCGACGATAATAGTCGTAAAGACCACACGATTCTGACCTGCCAGGTTGCTTTTGGATTCTAAAAGATTTCAAGCTGTGCAGTTACACAAACCTAGTGTTTTGAAGTGTCTCCGATGATTCAGTTAACAGGATTGCGTTAAGCACCGGCTGCTTGTTTCGTTTGCTTGTTATTCGTAAGGGACGGGGTTGACCCAGAAAAAGGGCTCGATTTCGGCATTTACAGAGATTTGCCTCCACCTGAATTGATCAACCTGTTAAGGGGAGAACTGATAGAGACAACATCTTGAGCCAGTTTCAAAACGTCCGGCTAATTGCCCGATTTGAAGTGTCAGGATAAAAATCAGTATGGACGGCCGGGGCCGAGCCCTGGACAACATTTTCGTTAAACGCCTTTGGCGTACGTACCGTGAAGTATGTTTGGAATTTCAACAGATAGTTTTTTTAAGGGAAGCTTAAAAAAACCTGAAAGGGGTTTTGACAATGGAAGTAATGTATGATAAAAGTTAAAAAAATATAATATATACAATAGTAATGTAGTTACAGTGTAGTCTTAAATATTTGAATAAAGGAGGAATAAGAAATGAGAAAATTGGGTCTTATCTCGGTTTTAATGTTGGCTGTTGGCTTTGTACTTTTGCCCGGCTTCTGGTTTAACGGGGGCTCAAAATGTGTCGGTGCCGAGACACTAAGCGAGATCTTGGGTAAGGCGGCAGATATTGAGTGCATCATATATGAAATTGTGTGGACTGATCCAGATATGGAACCAACAAACATTAAGACATGGAGTAAAGGCAACAAGGAAAGAACGGAATTAACTGTGGATGGGATAACCCAGATCCAGTTAACTGATATGGATGCGAAAACGATGTATATGTATTTTCCAGAGGAAAATTTTGCTATGAAAATGACTTTTCCGGATCAGGATCTACCGGCAGGCGATACTGAGGATATCTCGGACTTCGACACAGAGATTATCGGCACTGAGACCATCGATGGAAAGGAATGTTTGGTGGTCATTTTCATTGAAAATATTCCGAATGGGATACTAATAAAGACTTGGATATGGAAGGAGTATGGACTTATTATCCGACAAGAGGTGACATCGTCCGGATACACATCAATAATTGAGTGGAAAAACATAGAATTTGTCTGCGCACCGGATAGCATGTTCGAACTGCCGGCAGGGGTAGAGATATTCGAAACGCCGGAGTGGTAATGATAATATAATGCCCCAGATCAATATTTGAGACATGGGCAATATTGGGGACATCCTTTTAGATACTTAGGGACGGGGACGGAATAACTTCCTCAAGTTGGTGCTCAGATTTAGGTCAGATTTGTTCGATCTGAAAATACAAAACCACAGGAATAGTCTTACCTGTTTCGAGGATTTTGTGTTTGAAGATCGGGCAAAGCC
>DAOWME010000107.1 GCA_030643245.1 Deltaproteobacteria bacterium | reverse complement strand
TATCTACGGAATTCATAGATGCCACCCTGAAACTGGAAGTTACTCCCCACATTACCCCGGATGGAAGTGTTATCCTGGATGTAATGGCAAAAAAAGACCAGAAATCTTCTCAGACTGGACATGATGGAGAAGCAGGTATCGATACGAGGAAGGCGGAGACTAAGGTCCTTGTGAAAAACGGAGAGACAACGGTAATCGGCGGAATATATGAAAGAGTACAGACTTCTACGGATAGAGGAGTGCCTTTTTTTTCAAAGATCCCGGTCATCGGGTGGCTCTTCAAGAACAAATTCGAAGAGGATGTGGTAACGGAACTCCTGATATTTCTTACCCCAACGATTGTTGAACAAAAGCCTGCCGTTTAGGAAAATCCGGGATGGTTCCCTACGCTGTGATAGATAAGAGATATTTGTGGGGAGTCAAATTTGTGTTTTAGTCCGTCGCCAGCAGTATAGCTTACGCAATATGGATCGCAACAGGTCAAAAGGGTAAATATCGTCATTATAAGGGACGGGGACGAAATAACTCATTCAACTATCACATACTATGGAACCATCCCGGAAATCCGAAAGACTATTATATTTCTAAAGATCAATAGGGCCGATCCAGGTGAATAAAATGATAAGATATCTTACTGCAGGAGAATCCCACGGGATGTCTTTGACGGCCATACTTGAAGGAATCCCCGCGGGTTTGAGTATTAGTGAGGAAGATATAGATCTTGATCTTGCCCGTAGACAGGTAGGTTACGGTCGAGGGCAACGGATGAAGATAGAAAGGGACCGGGTTAAGATAACCTCCGGGGTTCGATGGGGCAAGACCATAGGGTCTCCAGTGACCCTGGTGTTACAGAACAAAGACTGGGAGAAGTGGAAGGAAGAGATGTCCACTTCCCCTCAATGTGAAGCGAGGGGTAAGCGTCTTACCAGACCTAGACCGGGCCATGCCGATCTTGCCGGAGCCATCAAATACAACCACAGGGACATGAGAAACATCCTTGAACGTGCCAGTGCAAGGGAAACGGCTTGTCGCGTTGCTGTGGGAGCTGTGGCAAAATGTCTTCTTCGGGAGTTTTGTATTGACGTAATTAGCCATGTGAGGGAGATAGGGGGGGTCACAATCGACGTTGACAACCTATCTCCGGAGGAGATAAGTGTAAGGGCGGAGGCTTCCGACCTGAGGTGTGTTGATGGTGATGCCGAAAAGAAGATGAGAACCGGTATAGATGACGCAAAAACCGGGGGAGATTCCCTGGGGGGCGTATTCGAGGTGATCATCACGGGCGCGCCGATCGGGTTGGGAACATATGCCCAGTGGGACAGAAAACTCGATGGAAGAATAGCTCAGGCACTGATGAGTATACAGGCCATCAAGGGGGTTGAGGTAGGTCTAGGTTTTGAGTACGCCATGAGATCAGGTTCTCAAGTTCATGATGAGATATACTATCAATCTCCGGGGAAAGACCGGGAAGAAGCAACAGGTGAACCTCCGGAAAAGGAAGTTCACCTGCCTGCACGTAAGGCGGGGTTTTACCGGAAGACGAATAATGCCGGTGGAATTGAAGGCGGAATCACTAATGGGGAACCCATAGTAGCCAGGGCAGTTATGAAACCGATCCCTACGTTACCCATACCGTTAAAATCCGTAGACATTGACACCAAAGAGAGTCTTGAGGCCAGTGTGGAGCGGTCTGACACCTGTGCCGTTCCGGCGGCAGGGGTAATCGGTGAGGCAGTGATGGCCATAGAAATTGCTAATGCCTTCCTGGAAAAGTTCGGCGGGGATTCCATTGAAGAGATAAACAGGAATTATCAGGCATATATTAATTATGTTAATAACTATTGACAGAAATTTGGGGACTATAGTCTTTCAGAAAAATAATTTCAAAAAGGGTGGGAGAAAATAAACGTCGGAAAAAGAAAATAGAGGCGTGGTGAGAGAGCTTTCGGAACGGAAGGGTATAATTAGGAAAGCAAGCGTAGCTGATGTCAGGGAGATTCAAGATTTGATAGAGCCCTATGCTGAAAAGGGAGAGATGTTGCCCCGTTCACTGAGTGAGCTCTATGATAATCTGAGAGACTTCCATGTATATGTGCACGAAAAGATAGACCAGATTATTGGTGCTTGTGCCATGCATGTCTGCTGGGGTGACTTGGCAGAAATCAGATCCCTTGCTATCCGAGAGGAATTCTGGGGTATGGGGATCGCAACTAAAATGGTGAACGCTTGTCTCTCTGAATCGGAAGCTCTCGGTATATGCAGGGTTTTTGTCTTGACTTACCAGATCAATTTTTTCGGGAGGTTCGGGTTCGAGGTTACGGACAAATCCGTTTTGCCCCATAAGATATGGGCTGATTGTTTGAAGTGTGTCAGGTTCCCTGATTGTAATGAGACTGCCATGATTTTGAGTCTGTAAGATGCCGGGCCCTTCTCTTTCTCCCTAAGGGGCGAGGCCGAAATGGATATTTTTATTAACCTATTGTGGAAAAGTTCCGATATGTAGAGAGGAGTTCAAGTGCTTTGGTGATCGGCACCCTCTCCTGCGGAAAGATGCCCGTGATTTGTAAGGTTTTCGTAGTTGCGCGGAAGATCCATCCGGAATTTTAGGGGGTATATAGTGGCGGGGAAGTTTTATACTATAATGCTTCTTCCTTCAAAAACAGCGAAGGTTAAGAAGATAAAGTTGTCCAAATTTGTCTTGACATCAATGGTTTGTTCTTGTGCGGTGATAATGGCCGCTTTGGGATTTGCGTGCTATGATTATTTGAATTTGAAGTTTGAAAGAGTTGAACTTGAAGGGCTGAAACAGGAAAATAGGTGTCAAAAAGTACATATTCAATCCTTTGCCCAAAAGATCGATTCGTTGAAGTTTCACATCGCAAGACTGAACCAATTTGATAAAAAACTCAGAATCATCGCCAACCTGGAAAAGCCCGGGGGAATAGATCAGCCCATGGGCATAGGGGGGGCTGTGGATGAGGACAACCGGTCCCACCTGATCTTCAATGCGAAACAAGACATGTTGATTAAACGCATGCATTCTGATCTAGAACAGTTGAAGGTGGAATCTTCCCTTAAAGAGCGTAGTCTGCAAGAGTTGTATGAGTTTTTACAGGATCAGAAATCCCTGTTGGCGTCTATTCCTGCCATATGGCCGACCAGAGGGTGGGTAACTTCCGGGTTTGGATACAGAAAATCACCCTTTACAGGGCTTAGAGAGTTCCATAAGGGGATTGATATCGGGACCCGCATTAATACTCCGATAATTGCTCCGGCTGAAGGGGTTGTGACCTATGTGGGCAGAAAAGGTGGATTGGGGAATCTTATTGTTGTCAATCACGGTTATGGGATTGTTACTCGTTACGCTCATCTTTCAAAGGCGCTCAAGAAGATAGGCCAAAAAGTGAAGAGAGGGGAAGAGATTGCCAGAGTGGGTAATACCGGAAGGAGTACCGGACCGCATCTCCACTATGAGGTCAGAGTCGGTGGCGTCCCTGTAAATCCCAAGAATTACTTACTAAATTAGTAGAATCAATATTCCTTTTGCTGCCAGGCGGATGTTCAAATATACTCTCTTAATTTCTTTAAGCCAATAGTGCCTACCCGGACGACCTTGACAGGTGTGAAGGTCGCATCCACGATCGTTGAACCCAGGCACCCTTTGGTTTCCCCGCCGTCAATGATCAGATCAACTCTATTCCCCAGACTTTCATAAACTTCTTTGGCGCTGGCACATGCCTTTTGCCCGGAAGTGTTAGCACTGGTGGCGGTTATTGGGGCGCCCATCTGTTTAACTAACTGTTGTGCTATGGCATTGCTTGATATTCTGATGCCAACCTTTCCTGTATTGGCTGTGAGCAGCAGGGGTAATTTCGGAGATGCCTCGAAGATAATCGTCAACCCGCCCGGCCAGAATCTTTCTATCAGGCTTTCTGCCTTTTCAGAGACGTTGGATACAAGTTCTGACAGAGTCTCCTTCTTGTCAATCAAGATTGGTATGGGTTTTTCGTAGCCCCTGTCTTTGATCCTGAAGACTTTCATGACGGCCTTTTCACTGAGGGCATTTGCGCCCAGGCCGTAAAGGGTTTCCGTGGGGAAGGCTACGACACCATCTTTCCGGATCAACAAGACAGCTTCCTCAATTGCCAGAGGATCCGGATCTAAAGGGTCAACTGTAAGTATCGTTGTCATTATTTATTAACACCCCTTTTCATAACACTACAGCGACACTTCGCTCTATATCCCTGTCCAAGCCAGGGACAAGCTGTCATGTCCAAAGGGACAGTAGCTCAATCATGTCATTCCGAGCGACCGAAGGGAGCGAGGAATTTTACCCCGTGCCCTCATCATGCCATGTCCCTAAGGTGGATCTTTCGAATGTCAAATCTATCGCTGTAGTGTTATTCACCCCCTGACATTGATTATGCCTTTATAAACCCCTTGCAGACCTTTTTCAAGGGAAATCGTTAATGGGAAATCTGGGGACACCGTATCTATTTTTGCCCCATCCTTAAAGTTCTGGCTTTGAGCGCCATACATGTATGCCCGCAACAAGGACAATAACTCACACCTTCATCTCATAGGCCCACCTAAAAATGGCTCTCCCAACTCCTTGATTAGAAAAAACCTTTACAAAGCCCATAGATATTGATAGGCTATCAATGAAGCGCATAGTCCAACAGGGTTTTATCCATTGTCCCGCCAAATGGGATAGCATAGACAATGGTCAAGAAAACGTCCCTTAGCAGGATGATAGGCGCGGGAGGAATAACAATCATTTTTAATTTATGAAGAGGTTAAAGAATTTTTGATTGCCGAAAAACCGGAGGAACAGAGGATCTGCATGGAAAGAATGGCTAAGGTTGAAAGAAAAACCTCAGAGACAGAGATTGAACTGGAACTCAAAATCGATGGTTCGGGACGGTATGATATAGATACCGCCATCCCCTTTTTGGACCACATGTTGTCCCTGATGGCAAAACACGGTTTCTTTGATCTAAAAATTAAGGCCAAAGGCGACACGGATGTAGATTTTCATCACACGGTAGAGGACATAGCCATATGTTTAGGCGATGGGTTTAAGCAGGCGCTGGGGAATAAAGACGGAATAGCAAGGTACGGGGAGGCATCCGTGCCAATGGTTGAAGCTATGGCCTCGGTTGTGCTGGATATCTCGGACAGGCCTTTTCTTGTTTACAATACCGGACTGGAGAAGGGCAAGGTGGGAGAATTTGACATCGAATTAACATGGGAGTTCTTCAGGGCTTTTTGCAGTAGCGCCGGCATAACCTTACATATCAATGTTATCTGTGGCAGGGATACCCACCACATAATTGAGGCTGTTTTCAAGGCTTTTGGACGGGCACTGGATAAAGCTACCGCTGTTGATGAAAGGATAGAGGGGGTTATGTCTACCAAGGGCATGTTATAGCGGGGTTGCAATTTTGTGAACAGTAAACGGACACCGGAGTGGATATGATTGTTATACCAGCCATTGACATAAAAGACGGGAAATGCGTCCGCCTCCTTCAGGGCAATATGGATAAGGCCACTGTTTTTTCTGATGATCCTGTGGCTGTAGCTGTCAGGTGGGAGGGCAAGGGCGCCGAGTTGATCCATATCGTGGATCTCGACGGGTCCGTTGAGGGCGGTCCCAGAAACAGGGCGGTCATAGAGAAGATACTCAAATCAATAGATATTCCTATCCAGCTTGGGGGTGGAATAAGAGATTTAGCGACAATTGATCGGTATATTTCTATGAGAGTGAGCAGGGTTATCCTTGGGACCATGGCCCTGGAAGCCCCTGATTTGGTGACAGAGGCTTGTCAACGGTATCCGGGCAAGATAGTAGTGGGTATTGATGCAAAGGATGGAATGGTCGCTGTCAGGGGGTGGACTGATGTTACGGGAAAGAAAGCCGTGGATGCAGCGAGAGAGATGGAAGGGCTTGGTGTTGCGGCCTTTGTTTTTACCGATATTCGGCGGGATGGGATGCAGACAGGGTTGAATATAGAGAGCACAGAGAAACTCGCCCGATCTGTTACTGTACCTGTTATAGCCTCAGGCGGCGTAAATACCATCAGAGATATCGAGGCACTTCAGGAAATAGAAGAATGCGGAATTGCAGGGGTCATCGTTGGAAAGGCCCTCTATGCAAAGTCACTGAGATTGGAAGATGCCATAGGGTTAACAGTGAAACCCCCTTTCCTCTCGAGGCGAGAGGGTAACCCGGATGACAAAGTTGCCTAGGGAAAATAGAGTACAGAGATCTCACAGGAGATACCGGCAAAGGCGGACCACGGTCGAACTCAATTATGCGAAACATCTTAAACCAGCGGTCGACCCACAATTACGCCATGTTTTAGGGCGGATTGGCGTGCCTGCTCCCACCCCATTTACACCGGACCGATTCCAGGTGGAGGCGCTAAAGGCCATAAATAAGGGTGACGTTATCGTTTTTGCACCTACAGGCAGTGGTAAGACATGGATCGCTGAACAGGCGGTATCAGGCATGTTGGAAGAAGGGAAAAAGGCCTGGTATGCGTCACCCCTAAAGGCCCTTTCCAATGCCACATTTAGAATTTTTCAGGAGATATTCGGCAATGAAAATGTGGGGATACTTACAGGGGACCGGAAGGAGAATGCAGACGCTCCGCTTATCGTAGGCACTACCGAGATATTGAGAAACCAGCTCTACGATGCCATGCACAGAGGCGCAGACCTGAAGTGTGATCTTATCGTCCTGGACGAGGCCCATTACTTAGGCGACAGTGAGCGCGGGGTCGTTTGGGAAGAGGTTCTTATCTACACACCTCCCCAGACGAAGCTTCTGATGCTCTCCGCCACCATTCCAAACGGTCAGGAGATAGCGGATTGGTTGACCTGGCATCGCAATATCCCCTGCAAAGTCGTCATAGAGGACAAAAGGCCCGTACCCCTCTATCCAATCTTCTTATTCCCAAATGGCGAGATATGTCCGCTGGAAAAGAAAGGCAAACTATGGGGAAAGATAGATCACTGGCTCAGGAGATCAAGGGGTAGTGGAGCAAAGGGGTTTCGATCGCTACCGCCTTTTGGCGAGATAATGGATGCCTTACGGAAACTGAACTTACTTCCTGCAATCTTCTTTCTCAAGTCGAGGTCGGATTGCAATGAGGCCTTGACGCTCTGTAGGCCTCCTACCAGACACATCGACCTTGAAAAGAAAAAAAGGTTCAATGCCGCGGTGGATGAGGTCTTGAATACACATCCATACCTTCAAAACCATCCCCAGCTGGGATTTCTTAGAAAATACAGAGTGGCAGCGCATCATGGCGGGCACCTTCCCGGATGGAAACAATTTGTTGAAGATCTTATGAAAGGGGGCTTCCTGGAAGCCATTTTTTCCACATCCACGGTTGCTGCGGGTGTAAATTTTCCGGCCAGGACGGTTGTCATTCTGCAAAGTGACCGGTTCAATGGTACGGACTTTGTTGATCTCACCCCAACAGACTTAACGCAGATGACGGGCAGAGCCGGGAGAAGAGGGATGGACCGGATCGGTTTTGCATTGATACTGCCGGGCCCCTATCAGGATGTAAGGCGAATCCACACCATCCTTTCTTCCCCGCCCAATCCGTTGGAGAGCCGGATTAAGGTCAATTTTTCCATGGTTTTGAACCTGCTGCTTTCTCATCATAAGGATGACATACATAATATCTTCAGATCCTCTTTTGCTACCTATCAGCAAGTGGCAAAGGATAAACCCGGGGAAGAGAGACTGGCGGCGCTTTATGCGACGATTGAGGAATCCTTATGGGATTCGGCTTGTGATCCCGCCGAGGATGTGGTCAAGACAAGCGCTCTTTACAGAAAGCTTCAAGAAAAAATAGGTGCTATCAGTGAAGAGCTTTCCATCATAAGACGGGATGCCGTGAAAGTGACATATCTCACAAGGGGCCGGCTTTTTCTCAATCAGAAAGGGAATCTTCACTGCTGCATAAAGCTTGTGGAAAAGAAGAAGTCTTGGATACTCCTCGCTGCATCAATCGGTCGAAAGGACAATGGTAAGGTGAAAGTCCGGTTGCCCGTCCATTGGATCAAGATGCCAAGGGTTTCAACGGTCCTCGACACTTGTGTAGAGATCCCGGAAGGGACGGGAAGCCATCAATTGAAGTCATTACTGGAGCGAATGTCTTACTCCGGGCTTAAACCAAAGGCCGCGGATTCTCCTGTCTCACCAGAAGTAGAACAAAGAACAACTGATCTTCAACAGAAACTCAACGCCGCCAAAAAGGCCTTCGAGGATCTCCCATGCCAACATTGTGTCTGCTTCAACCAATGCCTTTCCGGCAAAAAGGGTAAGAGGCTCGATGCGATTTTAAAAAGAGCGTTTTGTTTGAATGAGGAATTACAATATAATCGTGAATTCCTGTGGCGGGATCTTTTGCGCCACCTCAAGTTCCTGAAAGCGGAAGGTTACATAGACGAAGAGAACCGGTTAACGAATGAAGGTGTCTGGGCATCACGGCTCAGGGTGGACCAACCGGTTTTGCTGGCGCATTACATACGTGGAGGGCTCCTTAGTGACCGAGATCCTGCATTACTGGCGGCCATGCTGGCTCCGTTCGTAAACGATCGGGGTAAGGATGTCCACGTACCTGTCCACGGACGCGAGGATGCCATACTGAAAGAGCAATTCAATCGACTTGTGGAGAGCCTCAGGCCCCTTGTACAATCCTTGAAGTCAGGGGGGTTCCCCAGCATTGAACTCAGTTTTTGGCCGATGGTAGCAATCTACAGATGGGCACGCGGAACCGATTGGAAAGAGATCATTGCATGGCTTGGCCTCGACGAAGGGGATATGGCCATGCTAGTTTTTCGTACGGCAGACCATCTCCGACAGATGATCGACCTGAACGATGTTTATCCGGGCTTGGCCTCGTGTTCACGCACTGCAGCAGACTTGCTCATCAGAGAACCGGTACTGCCGGATTGATGGAATGGTTAAAACTCGACCTTGGCCATTTTCTAATTTGGTCTCATCTTAGAGCCTCAATGCTAAGGGTCGAGGCCGATCGGGGAGTGGGAATCCAGTATTTCTGGCTACTTCGGTGTTTTTGGATTCCCGCTTCCGCGGGAATGACGGTCATCTTCGTCCCTCGTTCTCACGCTCCTGCGTGGGAACGAGATCAAAGTTCCATGATTGGAATTGCTGAAACGGTAACTTTTAGGTTGCTAGGGTATGGGATTTATGATATAAAAAGGGTAATATAGCTATTATAGCTATGGCTTTGAAAGCCTGATAAACTAAAAAAATTCGACCTGTGCAGTCGGTCAGGTTTAACGCTTGCCGCCTACTTATTTCGTTTGTTTCTTATGAACTACAATCTGGCATAAGGTTGTATGTGTAATGGGTTGATACGTCTCTTATGTATATTTGGATGTTGGCCAGTTCCTTACGTATAACAAGCAAACGAAACAAGCAGCCGGCGCTTAACTGTATCATCAAAGCCACTTCAAGAGACCGGGTTTGTGTAACTGCACAGG
>DAOWME010000295.1 GCA_030643245.1 Deltaproteobacteria bacterium | reverse complement strand
GTAGCCCGAAATCGTGCACCGGTTCCGCTTGTCCTTCTGGGGCTTGGGACAGGGATCATGATGGCTGTTGGGATGGCCGGGGAGCCGATTCTGGAGGTCTATACCAGGGCAGGTATATGGCTCTGGCTTTTTAACTATGCCATCATTCACCTCTGTGTCCTCATCATTAGCAAGCGTATCCCAGACAAACCCAAACACATTCAGATTCGAGGCTATCCGGTATTTCCTATGGTCGCCTTTACAGTATTGATCACGATTCTTTTTGGATTGTTGTGGACAGATGATGAGTCAGTACTTCTTATAAAATCTATTTTATTCATTATTGCCGGCCTCTCTCTTTACGGCCTATTGTGGGTTCGTTTTAGGAGAGAAGTGACAGGCCCCTCAGTAGTAAGGCCTTGATCTGTTTTTTTTAGGCATAGGGCAGAAAAACCATAACAAGAAACATAGGGAGGAAAAAAGATGAAATCAAGATTAGTTAGACTCGTTACTGTAGTAATCGGTGTGGCTACACTATGCATGTTGGGCCAATTGGCCATTGCTTCTGAAGTTCCAAGGATGACAAAGGAGGAGCTCAAGTCAAAGCTTGACGATCCTGATGTTGTCATCGTGGATGTACGAGTTGGGAAGGACTGGAAGGGAAGTGAGTTCAAAATTAAGGGAGCAGTCAGAGGAAATCCCGCAGAGTTTAGTTCCTGGGCTGAGAAATATCCCAAGGACAAGACGCTTGTGCTCTATTGCGCCTGACCAAATGAGGCTACTAGTGCCGGGACGGCACAGAAGCTTATGGATAAGGGATACGCAAAAGTTTACGCCCTCAAGGGAGGCTGGCACGAGTGGTTCAGGGCCAAATATCCCGTTGAAGATAAATAGCCTGATCTGATCAACGCCCCTGTGGTCTTTCCTGCTATGCAGCTAAATGGTGATTCTATCAATAAGTCATTGAAAATGCATAGCGAGAACAAATTCCATGCCGCGAAAAGGAGACCTCAGGGAACTTCAGCGTTTTGTTGTCAAGAGCATTTTTTTATTTATAGGAAAGTAGGAGAGAACTCATGCCAGACTATGACTTTGACATAGGGATTTAGGGGGGCAGAACAGCCTGCCACGGAATGGCCAATTTCGCGTGGCTCGCGACTTAAAAGGGTATAAGTTCTTGCCAACCCACCCATTGTACTACCGGGAGAAACAGCAACGGCTTGTTTGTATATTCTGCCCGGATAAGGACCGCCATGAACTGGACCTTATAAGGGAAGATGCCCCCGGGGTATGGGATCGTTTTGAGCGAGAACTGCGTCGATGGCAGGGTATCCTCGGGGGGTCCCGGATGAGTGGGTTACAGAGCACCTGTGGGTTCGGAACGAGTCTGCATCCACCTGCATGCGGGAAGCAGGGATAGTGCAGCGGGTAGAACTTATGGCGCGGCGCCTGGACGGTGCCGTGAAAATGGCTGGACCCATCGGCAACAATGGCTCCTTTACGGTCACGGGCAAAATCGTTCGGGAGTTCGACCTCTCGGGAAGGTTACAGTGGACTAG
>DAOWME010000039.1 GCA_030643245.1 Deltaproteobacteria bacterium | reverse complement strand
TCAGGCCATCTTTGCCCGATCTTCAAACACAAAATCCTCAAAATAGTTCGACTATTCCTGCGGTTTTGCGTTTTCAGATCGAAAAATCTAACCTAAATCTGAGCGCCAACTTGAGGAAGTTATTTCGTCCCCGTCCCTTGGTTAAATCAGGGGCGGTTTCCTAGTCCGTGATGGCGTATGGAGATATTTGTGGCTTTAATGTATTTATTGTTGCCGGGGCATCATATTTGTTGTCAGTTATGCGCAATAGCTTGTTAAAATACATAAAATCAGCCGAAGATTCCAAAGCATATCTTCCACTTGGCTTTTGCGAGAAAAAAGGGATTCATTCATGAGAACTATGTACTTTGAGGACTTTGAAATAGGTCAGAGGTTCACCACCTCTGCTAGGACGGTTACAGAAACGGATATAACGGATTTCGTTAGACTCACGGGGTTGTATAACCCTTTGTTCATGGATGAGGAGTTTGCAAAGAAGAGCGTCCACAAGGGAAAGATAGCTCCTGGTCCGTTGACGTTTTCACTGGCAATGGGGCTGTTTTCAAGATTGGGGCTATTTGAAGAGAGTATCATAGCCTTTTTGGGAATGGACAGGATGAGATTATTAGCGCCAGTCAGGCCTGGGGACACAATAAAGGTTGAGATTGAAATTACAGAACCAAGAGAAACAAAGAAGCCGGACAGGGGGGTGATAAGGGAAAGATATACGGTAATCAACCAAAGCGGTGAGACTGTGATGCGATATGAGATGGCACATTTGGTGAAGAAAAGGCGATGACTGACCCGCTTTGCAGTCGGGCAAGGTGTGGGAGGGATAAGCTCATTTGTATATGGGCACTAGGTAACACGTAATAGAGCACATATTTAAATAAGGGGCGAGGCCGAAATAACTTCCTCAAGTTGGCGCTCAGATTTAGGTCAGATTTGTTCGATCTGAAAATACAAAACCACAGGAGTAGTCTTACCTATTTCGAGGATTTTGTGTTTGAAGATCGGTCAAAGATGGCCTGAAGATGAGATGTACAAATGGGGAAGTTATTTCGGCCTCGCCCCTAAGGAGGAGGACTAATGTATTGCGGTTTCAGTGAAGAACAGACGATATGGAGAAATATTGTCAATGACTTTATGGATAAAGAGATAGGAAAGGAATATTGCAGACGTGTTTATCAAGACAGAGAGTATCCGTATGAATTCTATGATAAGGTTGTAAAGCAGGGTTGGCTGGGGATGATGATCCCTGAGAAGTATGGTGGGGTAGAGTCCGATGTAGTCATGTATACCATAATGAATGAAGCCCTGGCCAAGTATGGGGTAGATCTCGCCACATCTGTAAGCGTAAGTGCTTTCTCAGCTATGAACATCGTACACCATGGTACGGAAAAACAGAAAGATCGCTATCTTCCAAAGGTCATAAATGGTGAGATAAGGTTCTCCATCTCCATCACTGAACCGAATGCAGGCTCTGACGCGGCTTCCTTGGCTACTTCGGCGAAGATCGACGGGGACTCCTTCGTCGTTAACGGTCAGAAGGTTTTTGCCTCTGCCGCCCATGCAAAGAACAATATTATGTGTATGGGCGTGAGGACTGACAGATCCTTACCCAAACACAAGGGAATTTCTATGCTGTTGGTACCGAATGATTTACCGGGGGTCGAGATGAGACGTCTTGATACGTTGGCCAGAAGGGCAACGGGAACCAACGAAGTCTTTTTAGACAATGTGAGGGTCCCAAAGGAGAACCTGCTCGGTGAGTTGAATGGTGGTTGGGATATCATTACCGGTCATTTGGAGATAGAGAGGGCGGCTGTGGCAGGGATGAATGTAGGAAACGCCCAGACAGCAGTTGATGATGCCATAAGATACGCGAAGGAACGGGAGCAATTCGGAAGACCCATAGGTCAATTCCAGGTCATAAAGCACATGCTTGCTCAGATGCAATTAGAGGTGGACGCCGCACGTCTCTTGGCATACCGGGCTGCGGCAATGACAGACATGGGAATCCCTTGCAGGAAAGAAGTGTCCATGGCAAAACTCTATGCGTCAGAGACACTCTTCAAAGTAGCAACACAGGGTATACAGATCATGGGCGGCTACGGTACCATGCCCGAATACGATATGGAAAGATACTTCAGGGAAGGAAAGCAGGCAACCATTGGTGGTGGAACATCCCAAATCCAGACGAGCATTATTGCTAGAGAGCTTGGCTTGTAGAAACCATAGAATACCTAAGGAACATAAGACCATGATCCTGAAAAAAGAAAGGATTCTCGGTGAAGACAGGAGGTGAATACAGGTTGCTTCTGGGTGATTTGCTGGTTAGAAACGTCAGAAAAAACCCCCATAAAACGGCTTTAGTATGTATGGAGGCCCATGTCAGGTACAGTTTCAAAGAGTTGGATGAGAGGGTAAACAGGTTGGCAAATGCCTTTTTGCATATGGGAATGAGAAAAGGGGATAGAACAGCAATATTGGGATACAACTGTCACAGACATATCGAAGTGTTCTTTGCAGCGGCAAAAAGTGGGATGATCCTTGTTCCTCTAAATTTCAGGTTGGTGGGGAAAGAGCTGTCTTTCTTATTGAATGACTCTGAAGCCTGCACCCTGATAGTTGGAGGAGACTTCTTGGAAACAGTGAATTCCATCCGGTCGGAGATAAAGAGTGTTAAGAATCTCGTGTTCGTCGAAGAAGAAAATTCACAAACAGAAAACTACGAGGGATTGATCTCAGACCATTCCCCTTTTGAACCTGAAGTGGAAGTGGAAGAAGATGATACCGTTACCCTTGTTTATACAAGTGGTACAACAGGGGTGCCGAAAGGTGTCTTAATGACCCATAGGAACTGGTTTGCAGCCGCGACCAATATGGTTATTGCATTGGGTATCAACGGCAGTGACATAACTCTTCATGTTAAACCCTTCTTCCATGTAGGACCTATCTGGCCTATGCTTTCCCACTTCTATGTGGGTGGTACAAATGTAGTCATCAAGGGCTTTGATCCAAAGGCAGTATTGGAGACTATTGAAAAGGAACGAGTGACAAACATTAATGCCGCCCCTGTAATGATCCTTAGTATGTTAGATTACCCGAATCTGGAGAGACATGACCTTAAAAGCCTTCGGTTACTGATTTATGGAGCATCTCCCATGCCTGTGGAGATACTGAAAAGAGCGCTTTCTGTGTTTGGTAACATAATGACGCAAAACTATGGATCAACTGAGGGTATTGTCCTGACACGTCTTGATCAGAAGGATCATATCTTGGATGGCAGCGACTCCGAGATGAGAAGGCTTGCCTCGTGTGGTAAAGAAGGTATCAATGTAGACGTCAGGGTCGTGGACGAGGGGGGTAATGGTATATTTCCTGGCGGTACAGGTGAGATTATCGCCAGGGGAGATCAAATAACACGAGGCTACTGGAAAAGACCGGATGAGACAGAGAAGACCTTGAAGGATGGATGGCTCTACACCGGAGACCTGGCCACTTTGGACAGGGAAGGATATATATACATTGTTGATAGAAGGAAGGATATGATAATAAGCGGGGGAGAAAACATCTATCCTAGAGAGGTAGAGGAAGTTATATATACCCACCCCGCTGTCAGCGAAGTGGCCGTTATAGGCGTGCCTGATAAAAAATGGGGCGAAGCCGTTAAAGCAGTAATTATCCTAAAGCAAGGAAAACATGTTACAGAAAAGGAGATAATAGAACTCTGCAAGAGGAACCTTGCGAGTTACAAGAAACCTAGGACTGTACAGTTTGTTAAGAACCTACCAAGAACACCAACTGGAAAGATACTGAAAAGGGAATTGAGAGAGCAGAATAAAAAGTGATGCACGCAACGAGCTTCCACACGGCTTTTCGACTTGTGCAACTTAGGGACGGGGACGAAGTAACTTCCCCATTTTGTGCATCTCATCTTCAGGCCATCTTTGCCCGATCTTTAAACACAAAATCCTCAAAATAGTTCGACTATTCCTGCGGTTTTGCGTTTTCAGATCGAACAAATCTAACCTAAATCTGAGCGCCAACTTGAGGAAGTTACTTAGTCCCCGGCCCTAAAGGATTAGAACGTAGCTCAACCCCTTGCCGGCACTTTATTCTCAGCCCAGAGGAGGGAGATTGGAGATAAAATCTTCAACCTCTTTGTTAAATTCCTCTGGTTTCTCGACCATTATCATATGTCCGGCATCTTTCACCATCGCAAGTTTTGATCCTCTTATGTTTTCGTGGAGAAAACGGGAGTACTTTGGGAATGTCAGTCTATCTTCACTGCCGGAAATTATGAGTGTGGGCACCTCTACCTTTTTTATCTTCTCAAGAACATCAAAGCTATTGCAGGCGGCGAAGTCGTCATAGAGCACATCGGGGCTGGTTTTACGCATCTCCATTTCCCCCATCTCTATGACAAGACTCGAAACATGGTCAGAGTATGCAAATTTACAGATTAATTTTATGGCGTTGTCAAAGTTAGCTTTAACAGTATCTAAAATATCTGAGCTGACCCTTAACCTTGCACCGGTTCCAACCAAGACGATAGAGTTGAGATATTGTGGGTATTTCAGAGCAAAACTCAAGGTTATTGCCCCGCCCATGGAATGGCCGACCATGGAACATGTTTCTAGGGATAAGTTGTCAATAATTTTCCTTATCCATTCTGTGTAGCTATTGATGTCTTTTTCCCCATCTCCGCCCGAGTCACCATGACCCGGCAGTTCAACTGCTATGGGATTATAGTTGCCTTCAAAGTAAGGGAGCTGCATGGCCCAGACTTTATGATTCCCCCCCGCTCCGTGGATGAATAATAGGTTTTTCTTCCCCTTTCTGATCCCGTTTTTTCCAGTCATACAGTTTATTTGTGTATTGGCAATCTCTAAAAGTGGCATGTGTACTCCTTTACCGATCTTGATTTTTAATTATTAATAGACCTTTTGAATCATAAAGTCAATCAACAACTACTCAATAATTCCCATGACCTCGGATTCCAACAAAGCATGAAAGTATTGGAATCGCTGTCGCTGTGTGTTTTCACTTGACATAGTCGGTGATTGTATAGTATCTGAAGGGAATTTTATGGGCATCTTTCAGTTTACACTTTTCAAGGCTGGGTACACCAATAGATAAATCTTAGCTAGTGTCCATCCATAAATGGACTTCTTGAGAAAAGGGCACGAGTTGGTTTCCAATTCAGAAATGAGCATTTTTTTCTCTGAGCAAGGCCGCACGACGGTTTGCGCCGAGGCGTACATGGTCGTACGTCGCAGGCGGAAACCGGAGGAGAACGCAGCTCAGGGGAAAAAGGGCCATTTCTGGATGGAAACTAGGTAGGGGCACATTGCAATGTGCCCTTACCTCTGAGTCTGACGCAGAGATTGCGGAAAATAGCCATTTATGGATGGACACTAAGTTAGTAACCCCGTCATGTTTGTTGCCGGTTACTTGCTTCTTATTGCACGTAAGTGTTTGTCGTAACTCTATGTAATCCAATGAAAATCAGGCCTGATTTTCACCTATATATTTGGTGCAGGATTATGGTTCACAACGGGCAAAAGTAAGCAAGCGGTCGACAACTGGAAAGCGGAACCGAGAAAAGGTCACATGATTTTCTTTTTAACCGCACAGGTCGAACAGTTTTAAAGGGGGGAGAGAAGTGACCAAACAGGAACTCATCAGACAGGTGGCTCAAAAACAAGGTATTACCCAACAAACCGCAAAGAGCATAGTAAATAATATACTTGAAAGCGTGACGCAAACGATGGCCCGGGATGAGAAAGTGGAGATTCGCGGTTTTGGGAGTTTTGTTGTCAAACGTTATGATGGCTACACAGGAAAAAACCCGGGTACAGGACAACCCGTTCAGGTCCAACCGAAAAGGTTGCCGTTTTTTAAGGTTGGAAAGGAGTTAAAGGAACGAGTTAACTCCATATAAACACATACCCCGTCAAACCTTGGGGACATGGCCTAAATAATTTCCCCATTGGTGCATCTCATCTGCAGGATATCTTTGCCCGATCCTCAAACACAAAATCCTCGAAATAGGTTCAACTATTCATGTGGTATTGTGTTTTTAGATCGAACAAATTTGACCTAAATCTGAGCGCAAACTTGATGAAGTTATTTCGGCCTCGCCCCTTATTTGATGGTTTGAGGGTTGATTGAGGCATTATACTTAGTGCCCATCCATTAATGGTCTCTTAAGAAAGTGGACACTAGCAAGTTTAACCCAAAAAACCTGCGCTATTCATAAGAAAAATCTTGACAAAATATTTGAAATAATTACAATATAGGGTTGCTTTTTAATTCTGGGACCTCTCCGTCCTGAATTGGTTTTGCCGGGATAAAAGGTTCTGGTTTGCGGAGAGACAGCATGTCTGGGAATTTAGAGACAAATTCAGAAGGGGGATAGATGGCGAGAATAACGGTTGAAGATTGTTTGAAAGAAGAAAAAAATCGTTTTACCCTTGTGCATCTGGCAGCCAAAAGAGTGAGGCAGCTAAGAAGGGGCGCAAAGTCTCTGGTAGATAGACCGGAGAACAGAGACGTGGTGATAGCCTTAAGAGAAATTGCTGCCGCGAAGGTTGTCAAAAAAGATATGGTTCACAACACCAACGATGCTTCAGAGCATATCCAGCCACAAGAACAAGGACCTTGAAGGAACATTTACGGAATCATGAGCCACCACAAAATTGATCCTGCGGGCTCAATTATTGCCATATATGCGATTAGGTATAATCAGATAATTTCCCGTTTTAAATGATCCTTTCCTAACGACTTGAGACAGGCTGGAGATTCTGCATTCACTACACTCAATTGCAAATAACTCGGTCGTAAAGCCCCCTCTTACAATTTACAATTATAGCTTCATTTACCGATAATCTTTCTCAAAATGCCTTGATTTTTCGAAAAATTGCAAGCTGTGCAGTTGGTCAAGTTTACCGCTTGCCGCCTACTTGCTTCGTTTGCTTCTTATGAACTACAGTCTTGCATAAGGCTGAATGTGTAATGGGATGAAAAGTCTCGTATGTCTATTTTAAAAGATTGGCCAGGTCCTTACGTATAAGAAGCAAACGAAACAAGCAGCCGACGCTTAACGCAATCCTGTTGACTGAATCACCAGAGAAACTTCAACATACTGGATTTGCGTAACTGCACAGGTCGAAAAATTGCTCAATTCTGAATTAGAAACTTGTTAGGGGCGAGGCCGAAATAACGTCCTCAAGTTGGCGCTCAGATTTAGGTCAGATTTGTTCGATCTGAAAATACAAAACCACAGGAATAGTTTTGCCTATTTCGAAGATTTTGTTTTTGAAGATCGGGCAAAGATGGCCTGAAGATGAGATGTACAAATGGGGAAGTTATTTCGGCCTCGCACCTTAGTGCCCATTTGTGGATAGGTATTATTTAAGGAGATAACATGTTTGAGGAGAAGGTATCATAGATGGAAAAGCGTGATTATTATGAAGTCCTGGAGTGTAGCAGAGGGGCAAGCGATGACGAGATAAAGAAATGTTATAGGAAACTTGCGATGAAGTATCACCCTGACAGAAATCCGGGAGACAAAGTAGCCGAAGAGGCATTTAAAGAGGCGGCGGAGGCATATGAGGTTTTAATGGACCCGCAGAAAAGGCAGGTGTATGATCAATTTGGACACGAAGGGTTGAGGGGAACCGGGTTTAGAGGGTTCTCTGGATTTGAGGAAGTCTTTTCGTCTTTTGGGGGCGTATTTGAGGATTTTTTTGGATTTGGAACCAGGAGGGGCGGAAATACTGCACGAAGAGGGGCAGACCTTCGCTACGATCTTAATCTGTCATTTACAGAAGCGGCTTTTGGTAAGGAGGCTGAGATCGAAGTACCCAGGCTTGTTCGATGTGAAGCCTGTGATGGGAGGGGTTCCAAGCCAGGTACGTACCCTGTGAACTGCCACCGATGTCAGGGGACAGGACGGGTAATGCGTTCACAGGGATTCTTCAATATAAGTACCACATGTCCTAACTGTCATGGCGAAGGAAAGATCATCACCGACCCTTGTGAGGATTGTGACGGCACTGGACGGGTGGAGAAAACAAAAAAAGTGTCTGTAAAGATACCGGGCGGGGTTGAAGAGGGGTCCCGCTTAAGGCTCAAAGGAGAAGGGGAAGAAGGAGAGAGGGGCGGGATGCCGGGAGACCTTTATACGGTTTTGCATGTTGAGCCGCATCCATTTTTTGAGAGAGAGGGAAGCCATATCATATGCCAGATCCCCATATCCTTTACCCAGGCAGCATTGGGGGCGGATATTGAGATACCGACATTAGAAGGCACAAAGAAGACTCAGATTCCCAAAGGCACCCAATCAGGACACATCGTCCGCTTGAGAGGGGAGGGGGTTGCACATATCAGGGGGGCTGGTAGAGGTGATCAGATTGTCCAAATAATCGTCAAGACCCCGACCAAGTTGAACAAAAAACAGGAAGATCTACTGAGAGAGTTAGCCATGATTAGTGGGGAGGAGTCGAAACACAAGAAAAGATTTTGGAAATAGACCATAAAGAAAGAAAAAATCCATTTGCTTGCCAGAATCCAGATGCTTTGGGCAAATGATCTTTCCCTTCTCACATTAGGAGTGAGAGCGTTAAAGACCTATCTTCCCAATAAAACGCTGGTGGCCGCGCTGATTCCCCTTGGGGGAAGCCTCAAGTTTCTTCCCATACGATACAGTCCGCCGGGTAGATATTTATAACTTCCTGAATGGCCGCTTGCGAGTATTGAGGAAGGTCTGCTACCTGTCTTACCTTTTCCCAGCGCCAACCTTGTCGTAACGGGAAAACTGCATGGAAAAAGTACCCCTTCCCTGGGTGACTGACCTCAGGTCAGTTGAATACCCAAACATTCTTCTCAATGGGATCAATGACTTTATGGTCTTGACCTTTCCTTTTGGAGCTATCTCCTCTATTTTTCCGCCACGTGAATTGATGTCTCCTATGGTCTCACCCACAAACTCATCAGGAATTATTACATCAACCTCCATGATAGGCTCAAGGAGTGTGGGATTGGCAGTTTCGCACCCCTTCTTGAAAGCCATAGATGCGGCAACTCGATAGCCAAGTTTTGAGGAGTTGAGTTCATGAAAGGACACGTCAAAGAGGGTCACACTTAAATCCACCATCTGGTAACCACTTATGACACCATTGTTGGATGACTCTCTGATGCCTTCTTCAACAGCCGGTATGTATTCAGGGGGCAGTACCCCGTCCTTTAAGCCATTGACAAAACTGAACCCTCGTCCCCTACCTTGGGGGTCAAGGCGCAACCAGACATGACCGTAGTGGAGGCGACCCTCGAATTCTTTTTCAAAACTCGCCTCAACCTCAACGGATTTATCAATGGTCTCCCGATATACAACCTGAGGTTTTCCCACATTTACTGCCACCTTGAAATCTCTAAGCAATCTGTTCACCAAAATATCAAGGTGGAGTTCTCCCATTCCGGAGATAATTGTCTGGTCCGTCTCCTCATCAACCCGCACCCTGAAGGTGGGGTCTTCCTCGGCCAGTTTCTCGAGACAAAGGGGTAGTTTTTCTTCATCGTTCTTGGTCTTTGGCTCAATGGCAACGGAGATGACAGGATCGTAGATGTCGATGGGTTCCAGGAGCACGGGGTGGGCTTCATCACAAATGGTATCCCCTGTGGTTGTATATTTTAATCCCATAGCCGCTACGATATTTCCCGCCCCGACTTTCTGTATCCTTTCCCGATTATTGGCATGCATCTGTAAGATCCTGGCTATCCTCTCCTTCTTATCCTTTGTGGGGTTTAATATCTCCGATCCGGCCTGTAGAACCCCCGAATATACGCGAAAATAGGTCATTTTGCGCCCCTGTTCCATCATAATCTTGAAGGACAACGCGGAAAAGTGCTCATCATCACTGCTTAGACGTATTTCTTCCTTGCCGGTTTTCGGGTTTATCCCGGAAACAGGAGGAACATCTATAGGAGAAGGGAGGAAATCAACTATGGAATCCAAAAGCGGCTGTACACCTTTGTTTCGGAGTCCCGCCGCGCATAGGACCGGCACCAGTTTATAACCTATGGTTGCATCTCTGATGGCCGACTTAATCTCCATCTCTGTCAAGACCTCTCCGGCAAGATATTTTTCAGTGAGTATGTCATCGGTTTCGGCCGCAGCCTCAATCAGCCGTTCCCTATACTCCTGACTTTGATCAAGAAAGTCTTGCGGGATATCCCCTTCGTCGAAAGTAGACCCCAGGGTCTCTTGATGCCAGACTTTTGTTTTCATCTTGATCAAATCGATCACACCCTGGAAATCGTCTTCTTTTCCGAAAGGGAGCTGGATTATTAACGGGTTGGCCCCTAATCTATCTTTCATCATTTCAACAGTTCCAAGGAAATCAGCGCCAATCCTGTCCATCTTATTTATTAAGACTATTCTCGGTACACTGTACTTGTCAGCTTGATGCCACACAGTCTCTGATTGTGGTTCAACACCTCCTACGGCGCAGAATATGACTACAGCCCCATCCAGTATCCTGAGGGATCTCTCTACCTCCATGGTAAAATCCACATGTCCGGGGGTGTCTATGATATGGATTTCATGGTCTCTCCAATGACATGTGGTCACCGCCGATGTTATCGTAATTCCCCTTTCCTGTTCTTGAACCATCCAATCCATGGTCGCCTGTCCATCATCAACCTCCCCCATCTTGTGAGAGCGCCCCGTGTAGTAAAGTATTCTCTCTGTGGTGGTGGTCTTCCCAGCATCGATGTGGGCAATAATCCCGATATTTCTTATTCGAGAGAGGTTACTTTTTGGTGGCATCTAATTCCCAACAATTCCTCTATTGGCTTCAAGTGGCCTTAGTGCGTAAATATGTCCGGCTAGGGTTTCGACCTTCTTCCCTTCCACTAAAATCTGGACCTTTTCTATATTTTCGAAATTTAGGGTAAGGGAATTCACAATTGAATAGACGGTAAGTAATTCTGAAAAACTGCCCCCTGTGTGCTCACCGATTAGCTCAGCGCTAAAATCAACAGAGGCGATCCTATCGGTATTGACAGAGAAGTTACGCAGGGTTGTAGCGCCCGGTATGGTTCGTGTGAGATCAGTCTTCGGCCCTCCAATCAGCTCCAGGATGACCTTCCTGGCCTGGTTAGCCAACCCACCAAAAGCATCTATCCCCCTTTTTTCTTTTATTAAACTCCTGCCGGCCAGGTCACCGAAATATAGATCTATAATAATCTTTTCCTTTATTTCTGTGATACTTGTGGGACGTGTATTCTTGTAATATTTTGAATAGAGTAACGAGCTAACCAAAAAGGTCAAGAGAGCAATGACAAGGACGAAGAGGAAACCGAACTCAGGAGAATCCCCCTGCGCTGATTTCCCTTTT
Organism: Deltaproteobacteria bacterium; assembly: GCA_030643245.1. GTDB lineage: Bacteria > Desulfobacterota > UBA8473 > UBA8473 > UBA8473 > JAUXHQ01. Next base: position 5,103 of record DAOWME010000039.1, on the reverse strand, counting down.
CCTGATTTCCTCTTTCCCTTGTTTGATTTGGACACCCTTTCTTTCCCTACGTGATACTCACCTGTTGAGCGTCGTTGAGGTCCATTCCTTGCAAGAACCTAATCCCTCCTTTGGCAAGCCTCTCAGGGGCATCAGTGGCATAAAATCGATGAACTGCTTTTTCATCGCCATCTCTCAGGGAGTTGTCGGCCTTCAAGACCATCAATATTTCCATGGCCGTCTCTTCAGCAGAGTCCACCAATATCACTTCATCGCCCAAGACTTCCCTAATTACACCTTTTAGCAAAGGGTAGTGAGTGCAACCAAGTATCAATGTGTCAATATTTGCATCTTTGAGTGTCTGTAAATACCTTTTGGCAGTGAGAGATGCGATGTCGTTGTCTGTCCACCCTTCTTCCACCAGGGGGACGAATAGGGGGCAGGCCTGGCTGATTACCTCAATTCCAGGGTCTATACCTTTGATTGAGGTAAGATAAGCCTTGCTGTTTACTGTTCTTTCTGTCCCGATCACCCCCACTCTCTTTTGCCTGGTAGATCTTATCGCCTTTCGTGCCCCGGGTTCCATAACTCCGATAATGGGCAGGCTACACTTTTCTCTCAAGGCCGGAAGCGCTACAGCAGAAGCCGTATTGCAGGCCACAACCAGGAGTTTTATGTTCTTGCTCAACAGAAACCTTGCGTTTTCCAGGGAGTATCTGATTACCGTATCTGCTGACTTGATCCCGTACGGGACCCTTGCCGTATCCCCCAAGTAAATGGTATCTTCCTTCGGAAGGATACTTATTATCTCCTTTAACACCGTCAATCCGCCAATACCCGAATCGAAGACCCCTATGGCTCCATCCATATCTCACCCCAGTACTCAAGCATACCTACCAAGTAAAGCATATAAACTAGGTCAATTGGTCAAATTTGTCAAGGCTAATTAGTACTCATCCATAAATGGAGTCTTCAGCAAGAAAGGCACGAACCAAGTTTCCAATTCAGAAATGAGGATATTTTTATCTGAGCAAGGCCGCACAAGGGTTTTCGCCCAGGCATACATTAGCGTACGTCGCTGGCGGAAACCGGAGGAGAACGCAGCTCAGGGGGAAAAGGGCCATTTTTGGATGAAAACTAATTAAATACACCAAAAATCTCCTTGACAAGGGCGCTTAAAATGATTAATGATAGGCATCCTTCATGCGGCATCAATAAGGGACGGGGGCGGAATAACTTCCCCATTTGTGCATCTCATCTTCAGGCCATCTTTGCACGATATTCAAACACAATATCCTCAAAATAGTTCGACTATTCCTGTGGTTTTGTATTTTCAGATCGAATAAATCCGACCTAAATCTGAGCGCCAACTTGAGGAAGTTATTTCGGCCACGTCCCTTAGAAATAGACGGGCGTCTCTATTTGGCTGGAATAGTAATGCTGAAGGGCAAGTTGACTCGGAATGGTATTTACCAAAGGCACAGAAGGAGTATAGCATGAAAGGATATGTACAGGTTTATACAGGTAATGGCAAGGGTAAGACCACGGCGGCTCTTGGGCTTGCCATTAGAGCAGCGGGCGCAGGTCTCAAGGTATATATTGCCCAGTTTGTCAAGGGGATGAAGTATAGTGAGCTTGATACCCTCGCCGGACTATCGGATTCTATTACCATAAAGCAGTACGGCAGGAGCTGCTTTATTTACAGGGACCCCGACGAGGAGGATATCCGGGCTGCGCAGGAAGGCCTCGCAGACGTCAAAGAGATTATGGGTTCAGGCAAGTATCAGGTGATTATCCTTGATGAAGCAAATATTGCCACCCATTATAACCTCTTTTCCGTGGATGAGCTACTCGATTTCATTCGCGGAAAGAGAGAAGATGTGGAACTGGTGATTACTGGCAGGATGGCAGACCCCAGGGTTTTGGAAGAGGCCGACCTGGTGACGGAGATGAGAGAGATAAAGCATTACTACCAGAAGGGGATTGAAGCAAGGGATGGGATTGAGAAATAAGGGACGTGGCCGAAATAACTATCAGGAAGCTGAAAACAGTAAAACGGATAATGAACTGGCCTACTCCCCGAGACATAATGCAAAGTTCACAGGAAAATTCGTCCTGCCGACAAAGACGAAGGTTGAGGCAATTGTGAAGGCCGTGAGCCACCGGTACAGCAGCCCGGAAGGTTAAAACCCGATCAAGCTCGATTCGTATTGTGTTATAAACGCAAAGATCATTCAGCTGGTCCTCGTGGGAGCATTATCCGCTGAGATTTTTGTTCATTGTCACAACCTATTTGACATGGATTTTGAGTCCCATGCCGGTTATCCTGATGACGGATTCAGGTTTGTGGCGGGCATGAATATAAATTTTTAAGAAGTTGCTACACTCGCCCCTGAGATCTGGATGACGTTGTAACATAGACTCGAAGGCGGGAACACTATGAAGATTCTGTTAATCGAACCCTATTATACCGGTTCCCATGCCGCATGGGTAGACGGGATCATGAAGTACAGTAGGCACGACGTGTCTCTGTTAAAACTGCCGGGGAGATACTGGAAATGGAGGATGCATGGAGGGAGCATTACACTGGCAAAGAGGTTCTTGAGTTTAGGGTTCAGCCCTGATCTGATAATAGTCACGGATATGTTGGATTTGCCGAGTTTTATGGCACTGACGAGAAAGGAGACATATGCAATCCCAATTATCACTTATTTTCATGAGAACCAACTGACTTATCCGTGGTCTCCGACAGATCGTGACATCATAAATAAAAGGGACATACATTATGCCTTCATCAATTATATGTCCGCCATGGTATCCGATCATGTTTTTTTCAACTCAAGATTCCATATGGAGAGTTTTGCGGATGCCCTTCCAGGCTTCCTCAAACATTTTCCCGATTACAATGAAATGTCCACGGTGAATTTCATCAAGGAGAGAAGCGATGTGTTGCCGTTAGGGATAGAGTTGAGCAGGTTCGACCAGTACAGACCGTCTCAATGCGAGCTCAATCCCAGGCCCTCGCCACATGGGAAAGATGAAGAGCCTCTGGTCTTATGGAATCACAGATGGGAATATGACAAGAATCCGGGTCTTTTTTTCAGTGCCTTATGCGAGCTGAGCTCAAAAGGGCTAGAGTTCCGAGTTGTTGTTCTCGGGGAGAAATTTGGCAAGACACCACGTGAATTTGAAGAAGCAAGGGAAAAGCTAGGCTCAAAGATTATCAAGTTAGGATATGCAGATTCCTTTGAAGAGTATGCATACTGGCTGTGGAGATCGGATATTCTGCCCGTGACTTCCATCCAGGATTTTTTTGGGATCAGCATAATGGAGGCTCTATATTGCGGATGCGTCCCATGCCTGCCCAAGAGGTTAACCTATCAGGAATTGGTCCCTGTCCACGATTTTGAAGAATATTTTTATGATGATGACAGCGAGTACATATCGAAGTTAGAAAGAATAATGCTCGATCATGGTTCTCTTGACAGGCCTTTGTTCAGACAGATTGCTTCCGGATATGACTGGAGTGTTATGATAGGCAGGTATGACACGGTTTTCGAGGGAATCGTGAGATGAACTCTTGCCATGGAAGCACGGTGAACGGCTCATATCTAGCTTCCATCCAGAAATGGCACTTTTCTGTAATCTCTGCGTCAGTCTGCTATCAACCCCGGGTCTTAGTTCTGCTTCGAGCCATAGAAGCCGACCAATGTCCTGAGAAAAAGTTCAGCGTCTTCATTGTTATTGTAGAAGTGAGGAGAGAGCCGGATCTTACCGTCCCTTAAGGAGACCATGATTCGATTATCGCTCAGATATTTCCACAGGCCAGCGGAGTCCGAAGGGGGTACAAAGCTTAGGATTCCGGATCGTTCCTTTTCTTCCATGGACGTGACGATCTTAATGGATCTATCTCTTAACCCCCGGAAGAGGATATCATTGATGGCTAATATATGTTGGTGGATACTTGGTATTCCCACTTCAAGGATTAACTCAATGGCCGCTCCCAGGCAGTAAATCCCAGCCACATTCATTGTGCCGGGTTCAAATCGAAGGGCGTTGGGTTTCAGATGAAAATGGACCCGGAAGAAATCTTCTTCATCCACAACACTTTTCCATCCTACCCGCTCCGGATGGATAATGTGATTTACAGCCCTTGCGATATAGAGGCATCCACATCCCATTGTGCTTAAAAGCCATTTGTGTCCCCCTGCAGAGAGAAAATGGATCCCATATTTTTTGACATCTAAAGGGATCACGCCGAGGCTTTGGATGGCATCTACACAAAAAAGGAGACCCTTTTCCCTGCAAAAATCACCCAGGGCCTCAAGATCGTAGCGAAAACCTGTGGCAAAGTCCACGGAACTCACAGAGACAAGCCTGGTTCTAGGGCTTAAGACCTTTTCTACATCCCTTACCTCGAACCTTCCATCCTTTTTCGGGATAAACCGGGTTGTTACGCCGTGACGTTCCAGGTTCATCCAGGGATAAATATTGGCTGGAAAGTCGATTTCCGGGATAAGTACTATATCACCCTTTTTCCATTCAAGGCCTGTGGCAACGGCGCTCAAACCCTCCGAGGTGCTTCCGACAAAGGCGATCTCGTTGGCATCCGCGTTAATGAGCCGGGCGAACATCTTCCGTACTTCATGGATCCTGCGTTCCCAGTTCGGGTAGCATTCAATGCCTGAGCAGCTGAATTCCTGAAACAGGTCCTCCACTGCCTTCACCGCCCTCACAGGCAGAGGGGAAACCGCAGCATGGTTCATGAAGGCAAACCTTTCCGTGATCGGGAATTCGGAACGATATCTCTCAAAGTCTTCCAATCCTTATCTCCTCACTTTAGCGACTCGATAGATGAAGTACGCGATAGCCTGCAAGGCTTTTTCTTTTCTGCTTTCAGGCAATATGATCTCATGTAGATTTTGGAACAGGATACAGCCTCAAGTCAAGCAAGTCAACAGCAATTATGGAACTTCAGCAAGTCTAAGGGGCGAGGCCGAAATAACTTCCCCATTTGTACATCTCATCTTCAGGCCATCTTTGACCGATCTTCAAACACAAAATCCTCGAAACAGGTAAGACTATTCCTGTGGTTTTGTGTTTTCAGATCGAACAAATCTGACC
>DAOWME010000100.1 GCA_030643245.1 Deltaproteobacteria bacterium | reverse complement strand
GATGATGCCCTGCTCGTTGTAAACCTCCTCGTTGATCATACTCGCCGCCTGCCAGTATGAGACCATCTCATGGGGTGCGCTCCCAACATACCCCACAAGCTGTGCATGGTCTGTAATGAAGATCGGGGTGTTGTCCATCACGTAGGCCAGGGCACGGGCCTTTCTCAGCATGATAGGCTCACCCTCGTTCTCTTTCCATGAATCGGTAAAGAGCTGGGGAAAGGTCAGGTCGATCTTTATGCCCGGTTGATAAAGCCCTCCGCTGGCGCCTTTCTTCCACACCGCCTTGCGTAAATAGTCGAGGCGTTTGGAACGGGTCTTCTCGGCAACCCACCACCATTGCTGTTTCTCTGTCTGATCCTGGAGATTTTTGCCTCTCTCAACTTCCACTGTTGCCATATTCTTACCTCCTTTATTGATTCTTCGTATCAGTCCACGGGGTTACCTTCTCCTCCCAATACGGTGCTTTCTGACCCCGTCATCCCGAAAGGACAAATAAAAATGTCCCAGACATGGATGATTATCGCCCGCGGACAACGTCACTTATTCTCACTTGAATGTGATTACTTCTTCTGAAACGAAGCACACGTGGAAGCATCCTGGTCCGTCTCAGCCGGCTGTGCCTGGTAATACGCCTGCCTAGGATCCACTACCCTCCGCACGCAATCTCCAGTAGACGAATCATCCTCTAACGGGAAAAAACTCTTGCATTCACCGCATGTGGCCATCTTATTCACCCCCTTTCTCAGTCAGCGTCTATCGCGAAACTCAAGTTTCGAATCATTAGGGACGAGACCGAAATAACTTCCCCAAGTTGGCGCTCAGATTTAGGTTAGACTGGTTCGACTTGAATACGCAAAACCGCAGGAATGGTATGAACGATATTCAGGATTTTGTATTTGAAAATCGGTCAAAGTCAGCCTGCAACCATCTTCGTCAGCAAGATGTGTGCCATAGTGTTGAAATCAAGATACTATTGAACAATATCTGTCATTATTTCAACAACTTAGTCGTTCCTTGCGTGGTTAGAACCGAGATCAAATGAGGGGGGGGTGTTCAGAGAAAAATAAGACAGACACTGCCCATGATGGCTGATTTTCATTGTAAGTTATTTAATTTGAAGGCAAATTCAATTCGGCCAGTCCGACCGTTTTGTAGCCATTATGTCCGATTCATCTTGAAATGTCTTTGCAGAGGCTACCCCCGATATAGGTCATGGCAACCCTTTCAATAAACTCAGCCAGGGCCCACCCTCTTCTTTCCGGGGTAAGTTGAACAAGTCGCCAATCCTCCTCTTCACGTTCACAGATCACGACGGTTCCGGCGTGAAGTGTAAAGAGGACAGTATCCCTTTCATCCGGCCCGGCATGGATAGCTATTTCCGGAGCTATGACAACGCCACTCAAATCATGAGTCTCCTGGTACCATTTCATCCCGGCAGATACCCCGAGGAGAACCCACAAGAGGCCACACCCTATAAGCATATAGAAACGCCACTCTGAGGGCCCCCACAGATGCAGGATGAGAAAGCTCCAAAAAAAGAGGTTGATGGTCACAAATGACCAAAAAACCTCCGATGTGCTGAAACTGTGAAGCCATCTAAACGCAGAAGGGGATGACGGCCCTTCGGTGCGGTCTTTAACCCTGTCCCTTGCATAGCGAAGATTAAAATCAAGGTCGGGGTCCCTTGGCATAAGACGTTTGGCACGTTCGTAGTTAAGGACCCCCTTGCCCAAACGGTTCATCCGGACGTAAGAGTTTCCCAGGTTATAGAAGATCCCCCCGCCCACTGTTCCCCCACGTATCAACTTCTCGTATATTAAGGCAGCCTTCTCATAATATCCGTCTCTATAGGCAGCGTTGGCACGAAAGAAGACCTCGTACCGTTCGTCAAGAGATGTGCGTTCACCTGCAATGGCGAAAATAAACGAAAATGCAGGCAAGAAACAAAGGACAAATGAAAGTACGATTTTTACCATTTCTATTTCCTGTTCCGGTTGTCAGGTTTCAGCCCCCTCTGTCCGTTTATAATTCCCTCTCTATCTTCCTTACGACTGAAACGAGAGAACCCTTAAGCTGTTTCAAATGTTCCGACTCTCTCCCACCCGCGTACAATGATGCCTCGAGTTTGGAGAGGATGTCACATGCCTCAGAGGCGGGTACCTCCCCCACGCCCTTGTCGCGAAGAATATCATACGCTTCTTTGGGCGTAAGGCTGCCACCGCTCAGTCCCATCCGTTCATTGAGGTAAAGGTTGGTTATCTTCAACATTTCCGCTAATTGACGGGGGCCTTTCAGTGACTTTATGCCCCTGTGGAACTTTGACGCAGCCTTCTTTTGTGCCCGCACCCTCTCATCGACCCTGTCCGGCCTCAGGTAACGCCTCAACCCCAAAAGTAAGAAGAACATAAAAGCCGGTGTCAGGAGAAGCCCAGCCGCAGGCCATCTCCCAAGTCGTTCCAGGCTGTCCGGTGTCAGGGCATCCGGCCGTTCATGGATAGACAGGATATCAAGACCTTGCACCTCCACGTCTCTCTTAACAGTCTCTTTGATATCGATCTTCTCTGCCTGTGCCGGAGCCTTTGGTGAATCATCCCCGGGGAGAACATACAGCGTCAGTGGTTCGCTGGTGCTCCGCAAATAACGTCCCATATCCGGATCGAAATAGCTGAGGCTCATGGAGGGGATATCAACAGATCCGTCTCTCTGGGGGACAAGGGCCCACTTCATCGTCTTTGTGCCGGCCATACCCTCGAATGTCGTTTGTATATCGAGTGTCGGCTGATCCGCATAGATCTTGACAGTCTCCATCTCGGGGATCTTTATGTCCGGGATCAGACGGGCGTTTCCTTTTCCCGAAACCATCGCAGTAAGCGTGGCCGATGCTCCGACCTTAACCTCTTGAGGGGTAAGGGCCGTACTCAATGAAAACTTGCCTACCAAACCGGAGAAATCAGATGGTCTCCCCTTCTCAGGGAGGGGCTTCACGTTCAACTCGATGGGGTTTGAAGCAATGGATAAGGGCTTCGCCCTGGTGATTCCAAAGAAGCTGTCATCAAAGAACCCGTCACGTGCCTCAAGTACATTCATCTTGAAGAGCGTCGGTGTAATGATGTGGGAACCGGGTTTGTCCGCAGTCACGGCATACCTCACTTCAATGACAGAGTAATTCCTCCTGTTCTGCGACGAAATATACTCCATGTGGTCTCCCAACTTCTTGAATGACAGGCCATCATTTTCCGGTAGTACGAGGGAGACGTCACTTACCTTCCTGGCACGGTAAAACTTCAGTACATAAATGTGGTCCTGGCCCACGTACCCGGTATCAGCCGATAGAGAAGCGGTGAGAAAGAGGGGCCCTTTTCTGTCCCCGGATTCAGAAGCCGTATCCTGAACCTTTAGACGAACGGTTTGGCTCTGATATCTTTCCCCCTTAACAACCACTTCCGCTGGCCCGATTACAAACTCCCCATTCTTCTGAGGTGTGAGATAGAAGATATAATCAATCCCCGAGCTAATGCGACCATTTATCATCTGAAAGCGGCTAGACGTCCCTCCCTGCCTTACGTGGAAAGGTTCAAGGCCGGAAATAGTAGGAACGGGCGTTCCTTTTTTCCCTTCTATCTTGACTACCAGTTTGATTGTATCGGCAACGGTAGCCTCGGTGCGATCTATCTTCAGCGTTACTGAGACCGGAGCCTCAGCAGAGGCAAGATCATACGATGAGAACATGCCTGATAAAACCATGCAACAATAGAATATAAATATAATCCTTACCACTTTTTCCCTGATCTACTCGTTTGTTTTCCCAGGTCTTTCATGCCTTCCATAAGGATTGACCGGTCATCCTTAACATTTTCCAAAAGGGCCTCCGCCTTGTTCTTCGCCATCTCGGTGTCTGTCTGGGGAATTTGCTCCGGGTCTTCCTCTGTAAGAGGCTTGTCTCCGTCCGCGCCTGCAAGGTCGCCTGAAAGGTCCTCTCCTTCTCGTTTCGGGTTCTCTCGGTGGCCTGCTTTCCGATCCTCTCCCTTCGCCCTTTCGTCCTGGTCCTTCTCTTCCTCGCACCGGGTGCGCTCAGTGTCTTTTGGTCCCTCTTTCTCTTGTGAGGGGGCACCCTGGTCCGGGTTATCCCCCTTGTCCCCGGCCCCTTCTCTTTCCCCTGTTAGTTCGTCTCCCTTCTCTTCTGCCTGGGTTTTCCGATGAAGCGAGAGTTCAAGGTTATACTTGGTGTCCTCGTCAGCCTGGTTTATCTTCAAGGCCTCTTTAAAATCCCTCACAGCGGATGCAAAATCCCCTTTCTTGAAAGCGATCACACCCCTGTTATAAAGGGAGCGAAAACGGACATCCGGATCATCCGATCGTTTCAAAACACTGGCGAACGCAGCCTCAGCACCTTCAAGATCGGCGTCTTGAAAAGCCGCGCAGCCGCGATTATAGCGAAAACGTACCTCTTTGGGATGATCCATGTCCGCCTTTCGAAAGGTTTCGAGAGCCTCCTTGAATTTCCCCTGTTTATACAGCTCTGCCCCGTCTGTTTCGCCGAAGGCCAAACCGTGCGCCCCCATAAGGACTATGAGACTAATCAGCCCGTTTCTGAAACAACCTTTCATCAAATAGCCCCTCCAACAAGAGTAAAATAAACGCCGCCGTTAAGAAGAGATAAAAACGTTCCTCAAATACCTTAATCTTGCCGCTCTTGAGCGTGCGGGCCTCGGTCTTCTTTTGGATACCATCGAAGTATAGACGATCCAGGTCCATATCCCCTTCAATGGACCGCACATAGACGCCCCCTGAAGCCCCGGCAATGTTGGTAAGGGTCTGCTCATCGAGCTTTGAGAGTACAAGTTTACCCCCATCGTCTTTTTCAAACCCGCCCTTCCCCATTTGGGGCACCGGACCGCCCGTCGGGTCGCCGATTCCGAAAACAAATATGCAAACCCCTTCGTCCCCTGCCCTTTGCGCTGCTGAAAGCCCATGTTTTTCGTTGTCTTCGCCATCAGTGATGAGGAGGATCACCTTATCTGTGTTGCTTTTCTTATCAAATGAGGCACAGGCCGTATCGATAGCGTCACCCAGGTCCGTACCATAGACAGGGATAAGATCCGGTGAAAGCTGATCCAAAAACATCAAAAGAGCATTATAATCCAATGTCAGCGGACAGTGCAAAAAGGCCCTGCCTGCAAAGGCCACCAGCCCAATCCTGTCACCTCTGATCACCTTTATTAAGTCCATAACCTCCCATTTGGCGCGCCCCAGGCGATTTGGCTTGATATCCTCCACCATCATACTAGTGGATACATCCATACAGACCATGATATCCACCCCTCGCCGGGTTACCTCCTGGAAGCATTCTCCCCACCTCGGGCCGGCAAGGCTAAATATCATCAATCCCATTGCCGCAAGCAGAAATACAGTCTTGACTACCCTCCTGGCCCGTGATTCCTGGATACATAGCCTGAGCAAGAGGTCGTTGTCAGCAAACCCGTCTAAGGCCCGGCTGCGCTTCCTTCCTGCCACAATCAACAGGAAGATAAGGAAAGGTAAGAACCACACAAGGTTCAAGAGCCACAATCTTGTAAAGTTCACGGGATACTCCTTACAACAAAACCCCTGACGAGGATCTCCACGAAAAGTACAAGAAGTGCGGAGACGAGAAAATAGGGGTACAACTCACGGAAATTAAAGAACTCCTTGACTTTGATCTCAGTCTTTTCCATCTGATCTATCTGATCATAGATTGTGGCAAGTCCCTGGCTGTCCGATGCCTTGAAGTATCTGCCCATCCCGATCTCGGCAATCTGTTTCAAAAGGGATTCATCGAGATCCACCCGTTGATATACCGTCCGCTTCCCAAAGATACCCCTCACCCGGAAAGGCACCGGCCCCCTGCTCCCAACGCCGACCGTATAAATCTTGATCCCCAGGGCATGGAGAGCCTCCGCTGCCTCAAGCGGGCCGATATCTCCAAAATTGTTCCGCCCGTCGGTCAAGAGGACCACAATCTTTGTATGGGCAGGGATGTCCTTGATTCTCTTTCCCGCCACAGCCAGGGCTGAACCTATGGCTGTGCTGTCCCCGGCCATGCCGATCTCTAACCTCTTTATCAGACCGAGGAGGAGGCCTTTGTCCATCGTTAAAGGGGCCTGGGTAAAGGCGTGCCTACCGAACACAACGAGCCCGATACGGTCATGCTCCCGCTTCTTGGCAAAGTCGCTCACAACCTTCTTGACTGCTGTAAGACGATCGACCGGCCTGCCGTTTAGCTCGAAATCAAGAGCCTGCATAGAGCCCGAGGTGTCGAGGCAAAGGACTATATCCACACCCGATGACTGAACCTCCCGCATAACATTATAGAGCTGGGGGCGGCATATGGCGAGAAGGAGCAAGGTGAGACAGGTCATTCTTAAAATCAAGGGGAGTTTACAGACAAGCGCACCCCTCTTTCCTATGCCTTCCTTTAGCCAGCCCGTGCCGGAAAAAGTGATGGCCGCCTTTCTGTGTTTCAACTTGACAGAAAGCCACAGGATCAAAGGGACAAAGCCCCCCATCAAATACGGATAGGCAAAACGAAACATAATAGTATTTATACGCCCCCTCCCCTCCCATAAGCGCTAAGTTTTTTGTAAACGTCCCTAAGGTTGTTTTAAAAGTTGAACCTCCTTTATCTACACGTTCGATGTTCATTCTTTCAATTCCCTTATGGTGTTTTCCACATACTGCCGGGCCTGTAACCAGTGTTCTTTTTTCTGCGCCATGGTAGGACTGTGATCCGCAAACTTGACCATGTCCGACTCCCTGAGGAGCTTCAGGACCACCCTGTCCTCATCACGATCAACAGAGGCCGCAATCTCATCAGTGGTCCATTCACAGGCAGGAAAGGGACGTATCCCCTCCATGTATCTACGTACAATCTCCGATAGTGAGAAATAATACGCCTTGACCTCTCCTTTTTCAAACAACCCGGCTCTGTCAAGGTTATCGAGGGCCTTCAAGGCAACCCCATCCGGAGGCTCCGAATACACCGGTTGTTCTTCTTTGCGTCTTCGTCTTATTACCGCACGCCAGACCCCGAAGACCAGGAGCACTGTCAGGGCAACGAGAAAGTATGGGAGCCATCTTCGCCACAGCCCCCCGTACACGGGCATGATCCCCTTGATTGGCCTGACGTGGAGAGCATCTGCCCGGCTCTCTATAGACGGTGTGACAGTGAGCTGCACAGGGTCAGTAATTATCAGCCTTTCCTTACCATCCGCATCTGTAAAAGCCAGGGTCAGTGCGGGCACATAAAGGGTGCCGAGGGTATCCACAATGAGCTCCGCTATAATCCCCCCGGAAACGACCTTTGTTGAAAGCACAGTCAGTTCTTCGAGACCTTTGATGGAAGGTTTCTCAGGAAGTACCGCCCCCTTCGGGAGTTCAAAACTCAACTTCAGGGTAATCACCTCACCCGGTTGGGCCTGCTCCCCGGAAAATGAGGCCTCCATGCGCAACGCTTCTGGTTCTTCTTGCGCAGGCATATCGTGGGTAAGTAAAAGCAAAAAGACAAGAAAGACCACAAAACGGGTTTTTTTCAATGGTGTCTCCCCCTCCTGTGGAAAAAAGCAGTTAAGGGTTCAACCACCGATCCTGTCGTACTCAACTCAACGAGCGGCACCTGTGACTTGTTGAGGACCTTCAAGATCGCGGAATCTGTCTCCTCCATCATCTCATGCCACCGCCCTCTGATGATAGTGTCATTCGTGTTCACCATAACCACATCCCCGGTCTCTGGGTCTTTCATGCGCACAAAACCCACCCTGGGAAGCGTTGTCTCCGCCGGATCTCTGACCTTTAAGGCGGTAAGATCATGCTTCTTAGATGCAAACATAAGCGGGCGAGCCAGACCTTCTTCCGGGTTTCGGACCATAAAATCCGAGATCAGGAAAGCGATGGCGTGACGCTTGACCACCTTGTTGAGATAATCGAGCGCAGCCCCTATATCGGTCAGCTTAGAGGGAGGCTCGAAGGAGAAGACCTCCTTGATCAACCGCCACACGTGACTTGGCCCTTTTTGGGGTGGGATGTACTTATCTACTTTATCGCTGAAAAGAATGGCCCCCACCCTGTCGTTGGTCCGTATGGCGAGGAAGGAAATGAGCCCGGCCGCCTCGGCAATGACCTCCCGCTTAAATCGCTTCCTGGTACCGAAGAGGTTGGATGCGGAGAGATCCAGCAGCAGGACCACCGTCAATTCCCGTTCTTCATGGAATACCTTGATAAAAGGACGACCGAATTTGGCAGACACGTTCCAATCAATATCCCTAACGTCGTCTCCCGGTTGATACTCTCGCACCTCTGCGAACTCCATACCCCTCCCTTTGAAGGCGCTGACATACTGGCCCGCAAACAGGTCGTTGGCCAAGAACCTCGTACGAAAGTGTAGCTTCTGTATCCTCTTATAGAGCTCTTTCGGAAGCATGGGAACCTAATAAGCCTTCTACCTTTTAAGGTACTTCAATGCGTTCGAGGAGAGTGGAGATAATATCATCTGCGGTAACTCCCTCAGCCTCGGCCTCATAAGTCAAAATCAACCTATGCCTGAGCACGGCAGGGGCCAGGTACTTCACGTCCTGCGGTGTCACATATGCTCTCCCATTGATAAATGCGTGAGCCTTTGCGGTCTTTCCAAGGTAGATGGATGCTCGGGGAGAAGCCCCGTAACTGATAAGGTTTTCGATGTCGAGGCCTGCCTCCTCCGGATCTCTCGTGGCCTGTACAATCCTGATGATGTAATCGGTGATCTTCTCTTCCATGTGAATCGCAGCGACGACCTCTTTGGCGGCGTTTATTGATGAAAGATCCATAGTCGCGCAGAGGCTCTCAGTCACCCCATTGTAAACCCGGTTCATGATCTCCTTTTCTTCCACTTTAGAGGGGTAGTCTACCTTCAACTTTAGCATAAATCGATCCGTCTGAGCCTCCGGCAGGGGGTAAGTCCCCTCCTGTTCAATAGGGTTCTGCGTGGCCATGACCATGAAAGGGTGATCCAGTTTGAATGTCTCCTGGCCGATGGTCACCTGATACTCCTGCATAGCTTCAAGCAAGGCGCTCTGTACCTTTGCAGGGGCCCGGTTGATTTCATCGGCGAGAAGGATGTTGTTGAATATGGGACCTCTGTGTATCTCGAACCGGCCCGTATCCGGCCTGAAGACCTGCGTACCCAAGATGTCTGCAGGCAAAAGATCAGGGGTGAACTGAATACGTTGGAAACTGACGTTAATGGTGGCTGCAAGCGTTTTGATGGCTGTTGTCTTTGCCAACCCGGGTAAGCCTTCCAGCAAAAGGTGCCCGTCACAGAGAAGCCCTATCAAGAGGTTCTCAATCAGCCCCTTCTGACCTACGATAACCTTTTCAAGCTCCACCATCATCTGTTTGATGGTGGTGTTTTCCCTCTCGACCTGTTCCGTCACCTTTTGTATGTCCATATAAAGAAACCTCCCAATGATTTAATTTTTAGCCCAAACTCAGCCATTTTCCTCATCATTCCAGGGATTGATAATGGACAATTTACTTGCTTGAAAGTCCGCTTCATTCCTTGTCACTAAGATGAGATTATGAGTATAGGCTGTAGCGGCAATAAGGCTGTCTATTGATGACATGGGCATCCCTTCTTTTTCAGCTTTTCCTTGCATTATGCCCCAATTCTCGGCAACAATAATATCAATGGAATGAATACGATCTTGGTAATTCTCTAAT